>NZ_JAFCMA010000052.1:0-38532 GCF_018130125.1 Bradyrhizobium sp. AUGA SZCCT0177
GCGCTGGTCGGCATGTTCCAGAAGAACTTCGCCAAGTTCGAAGCCCAGGTCGATGCCGATGTCCGCGCTGCTGCGCCCGAGGTCAAGCTCGCGGCGGAGTAATCCGAACGTCATTTTGGGAAATGAAAAAGGGCGGCCGCAAGGTCGCCCTTCTTTTTCACTGAACGCCTGTGCTTTGGCTATCGTCCTTGCAGCATCGCGTTTGTCGGCGTCCGGCGGTCGGTGATCTGCAGGCCGAACAGGCTGCCGATCAGTTCGACCGCAACGCGCGCGGTGCGGCCGCGCTCGTCGAGAAACGGGTTGAGCTCGACGATGTCGACCGAGCGCACCAGTTCCGAATCATGCAGCAGCTCCATGATCAGATGCGCCTCGCGGTAGGTGGCGCCGCCGGGCACGGTGGTGCCGACACCCGGCGCGACCGCCGGATCGAGAAAATCGACGTCGAAGCTGAGATGAAGCACGCCATTTTTCGCCTTCACGCGCTCGATGACGCGGCGGATCAGCACGCCGACGCCGAATTCGTCGAGCGCACGCATGTCGGCGATGGCGACGCGGCGGTCTTGAACCAGCTGCTTTTCCAAGGGATCAATCGACCTGATGCCGAACAAATCGAGCTGATCCGGCGTAATCGACGCGCGCGGTTGATCGCCGAGCAAATCGTCAAGCCCGCCTTCGCCGCACAGGAACGCCGAGGACATGCCGTGCATGTTGCCGGTGATGGTGGTGTCGGGCGTGTTGTAGTCGGCATGCGCATCGAGCCACAGTACGAACAGCGGCCGGCCCTGTTCTGTCCAATAGCGCGCGACGCCATTGACCGATCCCATCGAGAGCGAATGATCGCCGCCCATGAAGATCGGCACCGCGCCGGAACGCGCCAGCCCGTAAGCGCGCTCGCTGAGCAGCCGAATCCAGGTTTTCACCTCATCGTAGAATTTGGCGTTGGCTGGCGGCGGTCGGTCGGACGTGACCGTCGATATCGAAAGATTGCCGTGGTCCGCGACGGCAAATCCCAACTGGTCGAGCACACGCGCAATGCCCGCGGTCCGCAGTGCATCTGGTCCCATTAGCGTGCCGGCTTGCGAAGCGCCGATTTCGATGGGGATGCCGAGGAGGGCGATATCGGGCCTTTTGACGTCGGGTTCGGACATGAGCCGCCCTCATATTCAGAATGCGTAGGGTGGGCAAAGCGCAGCGTGCCCACCATTCAAGACGTCACTGTGGATGAATGGTGGGCACGGCGCAAACGGCCTTTGCCCACCCTACGCAGACTCGAGCGGAATTGTTCCCTTACGCCTTGAAATACGCGATTTGCATCGTCGTTGCGAGCAGCCGTCCGTTCGGCGACCACAATTCACCGTTCTGATCGCCATAAGACTTGTGGAAAATCTTGGCGTCGGCCACCGCCAGCACGCGCGTGATGTCTTCCGCCGCGAGATCGGCGGCGTCGGCGTGAAAATAGGTCGTGATCGACACCGTGCCGAACGGCACCAGTTCGCGCCTGGCGTGGAAGATGCGGCCAAAAAACGCATCCGACATCGACATCAGCGACAGCGCGTCGATCTTCCGCGGCACCCGGTCGCCGATCCACAGTTTCGAGAACGAATTCGGCTCGGCCGAAGACGCCGATCCCCAACCCGGCTCGCCCTCGACGAAGCGGAAATCATACTGCTTGACCCAGGGGGCGGCGACCTTCCCGTAAGGCAGCGTCTGCTCGTAGGGTTTTGACGACGGGAACGGCGCCTGCGGGTGCGACCAGGACGGACGCCGCTCGGCGAACACGGCGGTGGCCAGCGTCGCGACCTCGCCGCCATCTTGCGTCATCTCCACGCACCAGTGCTGCGTCGAGCGGTTGGCCTTGACCAGGCGTACGTCGAGATCGAAGGCGCCTTGCGCGACCGGCGCGCAGAAATTGACGGTGAGCGACAACGGATCGCCCGACCGTTGCGGATGATCGATCAGCGCCCGCAGGATGGTGGCGGCGGTGGCGCCGCCGAACGGGCCGACAAAGGCCCAGTAATCCTCGCTGGTCTTGCCCTGCCAGCGGCTGTCGCCGGCGGTGACCTGCGTGGCGTCGTCGAAAAGATGCGGTGCCTTGGTGAGCATGGATTCTCCTAAACCCAATCGTCCGTCATTGCGAGGAGCGTAAGCGACGAAGCAATCCAATCTTGCTTTGCCACTATGGATTGCTTCGCTGCGCGCGCAATGACGGTGTCCCTCATGACGCGCAGTATCACGGCAATCTTGCCGGATTCAATGACGCCGGAGGTAATGGATTTTCGCCGGCCGGAATTCAGCCCGACGCGCCGCGCTGGGCTTCCAGTTCCTGCTCCGCCGTGCGCACCGGCACGTGCCAGATATCCTCGGCATATTCGCGGATGGTGCGGTCGGAGGAGAACCACGGCATCCGCGCCACGTTGAGGATCGAGGCCCGCGTCCACGCCGGCATCACCTGCCAGCGCGCATCGATGCCGCGCTGCGCCTCGTAATAGGAATCGAAATCGGCGGCGCACATATAGTGGTCGAACTGGCGCAGCGTGTGGCCGATCGCCTCGAACCTTGCAGGGTCGCCGGGCGAGAAGTCGCCGCTCTCGATCGCGCTGATCGCCCGCGACAGCCGTGGCGAGCGGCGGATCACGTCGGAGGCATCCAGTCCCTGCCGGCGCCGGACCATGACGTCGCCGGCCTCCATGCCGAAGATCGCGATGTTTTCCGCGCCGACATGGTCGCGGATCTCGATGTTGGCGCCATCGAGCGTGCCGATGGTCAAGGCGCCGTTGAGCGCGAGCTTCATGTTGCCGGTGCCGGAGGCCTCCATGCCGGCGGTCGAGATCTGTTCGGACAGGTCCGCCGCCGGGATGATCACTTCGGCCAGGCTGACATTGTAGTTGGCGAGGAACACGATCTTCAGCCGGCCCGCGACATCAGGATCGTTGTTGACGATCTCGGCGACGTCGTTGATCAGCTTGATGATGAGCTTGGCGGTACGATAGCTCGCCGCCGCCTTGCCGGCGAAGATTTTCACCCGCGGCACCCAGTCGCGCTGGGGTTCATCCTTGATCGCCTGATACAGCGCAACCGCTTCGAGGATGTTGAGCAGCTGCCGCTTGTATTCGTGGATGCGCTTGATCTGGACGTCGAACAGCGCCGACGGATCGACCTTGATGCTGAGGCGCTCGCCAATCACCCGCGCCAGCGCCAGCTTGTTCTGGAGCTTGACGTCGCGGAACTGCTGCTGGAACGAATTGTCGCCGCAATGGTCTTCGAGGCGCTGCAGCTGCGCGAAATCGTCGAGCACGGCTTCGCCGCAGGTCTCGCGCAACAGGCTGGTCAGTTTCGGATTGGCCAGCATCAGCCAGCGCCGGAAGGTGATGCCGTTGGTCTTGTTGGTGATGCGCTGGGGATAGAGATGGTTGAGATCGTGGAACACGGTCTCCTTCATCAGGTCGGAGTGCATCGCCGAGACGCCGTTGATGCGGTGCGATCCGACAAAGGCCAACTGTCCCATCCGCACCCGGCGGCCGGAGCGCTCGTCGATCAGCGACACCGAGGCGCGGAAGTCGATATCGCCGGGAGCGCGTTGTTCGGCCAGCGCCAGATGCGCGGCGTTGATGCGGTAGATGATTTCAAGATGCCGCGGCAGCAGCCGTTCGAACAGTTCGACCGGCCAGGTCTCGAGCGCTTCCGGCAGCAGCGTGTGGTTGGTGTAGGACAATGTAGCGACCGTGATCTTCCAGGCCTCGTCCCAGCGGAAATTATGCAGGTCGACCAGAAGCCGCATCAGCTCGGTGACGGCAAGGCTCGGATGGGTGTCGTTGAGCTGTACCGCGGCCTTTTGCGCCAGGCTGCGCAGCTGCCCGTCGGCGGCAAGGTGCCGCTTGACCAGATCCTGCAGCGAGGCCGAGACGAAGAAATATTCCTGGCGCAGCCGCAATTCGCGGCCCGCCGCGCTCTCGTCGTTCGGATAGAGGAATTTGCAGATCGATTCCGCACGCGCTTCCTCGGCCATTGCGCCAAGATAGTCGCCAGTGTTGAAGGCATCGAGCCGCAGCGGATCGGGTGAGCGCGCCGACCACAGCCGCAGCGCGTTTACATGCTGGCCGCGCCAGCCGACGATCGGGGTATCGTAGGCGACGGCCTGCACGGTTTCGCCGGGATGCCAGCTCGCGCGTTCGCGTCCCTTGTCTTCGATGTGGGTGACGTGGCCGCCGAAATGCACCTGATAGACCACCTCGGAGCGCTGGAATTCCCAGGGGTTGCCGAAGCCGAGCCACTCGTCGGGATATTCCTGCTGCCAGCCCTGCGCGATGATCTGCCGGAACAGGCCGAAATCGTAGCGGATGCCGTAGCCGATCGCGGGAATGGCGAGGGTGGCCATGCTTTCCATGAAGCAGGCCGCCAGCCGCCCGAGGCCGCCATTGCCGAGCGCCGCATCCGGCTCGCAATTGCGCAGGTCCGACAAATCGACGCCGAGATCGCCCAGCGCCGCCTCGAACAGCGGCAGCAGGCCCATATTGTTCAGCGCGTCGGTAAACAGGCGCCCGATCAGGAACTCGAGCGAGAGGTAATAGACCCGCTTGCGGCCGGCGTCGTAATTATCCTTCTCGGCCGTCAGCCAGCGGTGCACGATGCGGTCGCGCAGCGCCAGCGCCGCGGCCTTGTACCAGTCGCGCTTGGTCGCCATGCCGGTGTCCTTGCCGATGGCAAGCCGAAGCTTGGCGAGGATCGCGCCCTTGATTTCGGAAAGCGCCAGTTCGTCGATCGGTTGGCCCGGCACCGGAAAACTCCCTGCGAATGCTTGTTCTTGCAACGCGTCAATCCCTGCAGTTCAGACTCACAAAAGGATACGCGCCTTGCACCACAACCGAAACTATCCAGACGTTTGTTGTGCACCGCGCTGGCATGTTTTTATGCAAGGACCGGGCCGATTTGGAGGCATCGGCACGCCGATTTCGGTGCTAGAATGGCATTTGAAAGCGATGATATCACGCCAGTTGAGGGGAGGACGCGCCATGAGATTGATCATCGAGATCGCCGCCGCGACGCTTCTGGTGTTCTGCATCAGCGCCACCAGCGCCGCGTTCGCCGCCGGCAAGGCGGGCAAAACCGCCGATGGATTGGGCTGCTCGTTCAGCGTCGCGAAGAATGCGTCGCCCGCCGCCCGGTGTGCGGCGATGAAGCGGCAATGCGGCGGAAAATTCTACGCCAATTATTGCGGCGGCAAGATGCTGTCGGCGATGTGAGCAACAACGAAGCCAGCCGATCGGAATTCGCCTCGCGAGAAGAAATGATCCGCCGACCGGTTCACTCTCGCTGTGCCCAGCCGACTATGCTGACGCAGAAGCTTTCGCCGCGCTTCGGGACAATTACTATGTGCGTCCCGCCATCGGATAGTTCCCGAAGGCTCGCTAGTCGCGCCGCCACCAGATCGGCACCACACGCGAGTCGTCAAAACATCACATGCCTCTGCTAGCAGGCGGCATGACCTATCTCTATTTGGGCATCGCGATTCTTTCGGAAGTCGTGGCGACAACCTTCCTGAAACTGTCGGACGGTTTCAGCAAGCCGCTGCCATCGCTGGTGACGGTCGCGGGTTACGCGGTGGCGTTCTACTTTCTGTCGCTGACCCTGCGAAGCCTTCCGACGGGCGTGGTCTATGCCGTCTGGTCGGGTGTTGGCGTCGTCCTCATCGCCACGATCGCCTGGGTGTTCCAGAGCCAGAAGCTGGACATGGCGGCACTCTGCGGCATGGGCTTGATCGTCTCCGGGGTCGTTGTGATCAATCTGTTTTCCAGCGCTTCTTCGCAGTGAGTGGATCTTGCCGGCCGGCGCTCGGGGTAATCAGCGGCTTGGAACAAATTAAGAACACTTTAGCAAGTCTTTGATATATCATTGTGATTCGGCGCAGTGCCGACACAATATCTATGGTCTATCGCCAGTACCGAGGACTACATGTCCATGTCCACCATCGCCTTCGATCAATTCGCGCTCACCCGTATCGCCGACTTCGCGCGCTCGCTGTCGCGGCTGCATCAGGCTTCGCGCCGCCAGCCGGTCGACGACGACGCGATCGACCGTGAGTTCAACGCCGTCTGCATGTCGGTGTGGGGTTACACGACCGACGATTTCAGCGACGATCTGTTCTCGATCGCCGATCACGCCTGGCTCGATTCGCTCGATGAGGCCCATGCGCGGATCTTTGCCGCCGAGCAGGGCTACGACCTCGTCGACGACCAGGGCATGCTGTCGGACTGGTGGGGCTATTGCTGGATGATCCTGGCCGAAAAGCGCGGCCTGCTGACGCCGGAAAACCGCGCCGCGGCGCGTGCGGCGATCGAGGAAAAATATCTGTCGGCGCCGAACGTGATCGGGGTGATCGTCGGGCGGTGAGGTCTTTGCTTCGTCATTGCGAGCGAAGCGAAGCAATCCATCAGTTCGTCATTCCGGGATGGTCCGAAGGACCAGACCTCAGATGCGCAATTGCGCATCGGGGAATCTCGAGATTCCGGGTTCGATGCTTCGCATCGCCCCGGAATGACGGCCTTCGGCCGTCAGTTCACTTCCGCGCGCTTCGCCGCCTTGGGTGCTGTGCTCTTCGGCACCACCGTCGCCGGCATCGCGATCTCGTTTCGCGTCTCGGGCATCACGGTTTCACCGACCATTTCAGCGCTGACAGGTGCGACCTTCATTTCACCGAGCCGGGCGCGGACGCTGGCGGTGAGGCCGGGATAGGAGGCCACGGGCGTGAATTCGGCGGCCTGCTCGGCGCCGAGGCGGACGCCGGTATAGGCCACCAGGCCGTCGGTGGTGGCGACGACGTCACCCGAGCGCAGCGAGGTGTCGAGCGCGAGGTCGACCGGCGCGAGGCCCGACGGGCTTCTGCCGTTGCAGGTGCAATCGGCGCGCAGCGCCTTGCGGTAGGCGAAGGCGTTTTCACTGTCGGCGTAGCGCTCGCCATTGCTGGCCGACGCGCTGTCGATATTGCTGCCATAGAACACCTTGGTGGTGCTGGCGGGGCAGAACGCCTGGCACATCTGAACCGGCGTGGCGTTGCCGCGCGTGGTCAGCGGAAAATATTTGCCGTCGCAGCTGCGGACGCAGAAGGCGGGTCCGGAGCCGGCGACGCGCGGCGCCGGTGCGGGCTGTGCCGGAGGCTGATTGAGGCCGAACGGATCGGCAAAGAAATTCGCCTGTGCCGGGGCTTGCCGCGCCTGCTGTTTCTGGCCACCGCCAAAGAACATGTCGAACAGGCCTTCGGCCGATACGCTGCCGGGCACCAGCATGAAAGATGCTGCAAGCGTGGCGGCGGCAATAGAGGTCGCGCGGCGCCGCATGCGCGAAAAAGCCAACTCTGTACGCAACGCTAACTCCACCCAACGCAACACTTAACCACCGACGCGCGACAGGCGTCAGTGGATTCACCATAATCCGGGATGGTAAACGAGCTATGAGCAAGCGTTCGGTAGCGGGAAAGAATTGCAGGCTTGCTTACCTCGCCCCGCTTGCGGGGAGAGGTTGGATCGCATCGTAGATGCGATCCGGGTGAGGGGTACAGGTCTATCAGCTGACACTACTTTTGCGGAGAGAGCCCCTCACCCCAATCCTCTCCCCGCAAGAGCGGGGCGAGGGAGCAAAGAGCAATCACCCCTTCAAAAATTCGCCGGCCTTGTAGAGCGATCGAAACTGTATGCCGGCTTCGGCAAAGTTTTCGGTCGCGCCTTCCTCACGGTCGACCATGGTGAATACCAGCACGATCTCGCCGCCGGCTTCGCGCACGGCCTCGGCCGCCTTCAGTGCCGAGCCGCCGGTCGTGGTGACGTCCTCGACGATCACGATGCGTTTGCCTTGCAGGCTCTCGCCCTTGGCGAGGCCCTCGACCGCAAGGCGGGCGCCGTGCTCCTTCGGCTTCTTGCGCACGAAGAAGGCCGCGATCGGATGGCCCTTGAGCCAGGAGAGCTGCGCGATCGCGCCGGCCAGCGGCACCGCGCCCATTTCCAGCCCGCCCACGTAGTCGAGCTGATCGTCCTTCAGCGCCTCATAGGTCAATTCCGCCAGCAGCGCCGCGCCCTCGGGGTCGAGCATGGTCGGCTTGAGGTTGAAGTAGAAGTCGCTCTTGCGGCCCGAGGCCAGCGTGATCTCGCCGCGGCCGAACGATCGCTTGCGGATGATCTCGGCGAGGCGGGCGCGGGAGGCTGACTTGGACAAGGCGTATTCCCAAAGGTTTGAGGCGGGCGGCAATCTATCGGTGCTTTCCCGTACATTCCAGAGCCGATCTGGCCCAATCAACAGGGCGCGGCAATGTGCCGGGCCCCCGCCGGGCGCAGGGACGCCCCCTCGGAAGCGGCGGTTGTAAGGCCGCAAGCTTCCGCGCTACGGGAAGTCCAAGCTTTATTGGGGGAAACCGTATATGACCATCGAACTGCACACCTGGAACACGCCGAACGGCCGCAAGATCTCGGTCGCGCTGGAGGAAATGGGGCTGCCCTACAAGGTGATCCCGGTGAACATCAGCAAGGGCGAGCAGATGGCGCCCGCCTTCCTCAAGCTCAGCCCGAACAACAAGATTCCCGCGATCGTCGATCCCGATGGCCCGGAGGGCAAGCCGGTCAGCATTTTCGAGTCCGGCGCGATCCTGCTTTATCTCGGCGAGAAGACCGGCAAGTTCCTGCCCAAGCCGCTGGCCGAGCGTATCCCGGTCTATGAATGGACGATGTGGCAGATGGGCGGCTTTGGGCCGATGCCCGGCCAGGTGCACCATTTTATCGCGCTCGAGAACGAAACCGACCGCGCCTACGGCCTGAAGCGCTACATGGACGAGACCCGCCGGCTCTACGGCGTGCTGGACCGCAGGCTCACGAACCGCGAGTTCGTCGCGGACGCGCTGTCGGTCGCCGATTTCGCCATCCTCGGCTGGGCCTGGCGCCACCCGCGCCACAAGGTCGAGCTGAAGGATTTTCCAAACGTCGAGCGCTGGTACAACGCGCTGATGGCGCGCCCGGCGACGAAGCGTGGCATGGAAGCGAAGCTGGATTGAGACTATCGGTGTCATTGCCGGGCTTGACCCGGCAATCCATCTTTCTTCAAAATCATGTGCCTGCTTGCGCAGGCGATGGATGCGCGGGTCAAGCCTGCGCATGACAGCGCGGCGGCTACGCCTTCCGCGCCTCGAACGCCATTTTCACCGCCAGCCCCGCCAGCACGGTGCCCATCAGCCAGCGCTGCAGCAGCAGCCAACTCGGCCGCGTGCCGAGAAACAGCGCGATCGATCCGGCCGCGAGCGCGATCATGGCGTTGACGCTGACGCTGATCGCGATCTGGATCGCGCCCAGCGCCAGCGACTGCGTCAGCACGCTGCCGACGGCAGGATCGATGAACTGCGGCAGCAGCGCCAGATAAAGCATCGCGATCTTCGGGTTGAGCAGATTGGTGACAAAGCCCATCGCGAACAGTTTGCGCGGGCCATCGACCTGCAGCTTCTTCACCTGGAACGGCGAGCGACCGCCCGGCTTCAACGCCTGCCACGCCAGCCACAACAAATAGGCCGCGCCCGCGAACCGCAACGCGTCATAGGCGTAAGGCACCGCGAACAACAGCGCCGTGATCCCGAACGCCGCGCAAAGCATGTAGAACACAAACCCGAGCGCGACGCCGCCAAGCGACACGATCCCCGCCGCCGCGCCTTGCGTGATGGAGCGCGAGATCAGGTAAATCATGTTCGGCCCCGGCGTCAGCACCATGCCGAGCGAGACGAGGGCAAAACCGAGCAGGGCTGATGTGTGGGGCATGGAAGGACTCGCGAGGGAATGCGCGCGCACTTCTAGCGCGCGTCACGCCGCGATGTCATTTCGGAAATTGTACGGAGAGCAATTCAGCCAAAAAGGCGGTGCGCTCCCTCTCCCGCGCTTGCGGGGGAGGGCTGGGGTGGGGGTGTCGCCACGAGTCGCACTCTTCGGGTGGAGAGAGCCCCCACCCGCCGCGCTTCGCGCGTCGACCTAAGAGCGAGCTTCGCTCGTCTCGACCCCCGCAAGTGCGGGAGAGGTAAGAATCAATGCGCCTCGTCCCAGTTATTCGCGGCTCTCGCATCGACCTGCAGCGGCACCGAGAGCAGCACGGCCGGGAAGGGTGCGTCCTGCATCACGTGCTGCACCACCGGCAACGTTGCAGCCACCTCGTTCTCGGGCACTTCGAAGATCAGTTCGTCGTGAACCTGCAGCAGCATCTGCGCCGAGAGCTTCTTCTCGGCCAGCGCGTCCTCCATCCGGATCATGGCGCGGCGGATGATGTCGGCGGCGGAGCCCTGCAGGCGGGCGTTGATCGCGGCGCGCTCGTTGAAGGAACGGACCGAGGCGTTGCTCGCCTTGATGTCTGGGTAGTGGCACTTGCGGCCGAACAGCGTCTCGACATAGCCGTTGGCGCGGCAGAAATCCCGCGTCGCATCCATGTAGGCGCGGATGCCCGGGAAACGCTCGAAGTATTTCTTGATGTAGGCGGAGGCCTCCTCGCGCGCGATGCCGAGCTGGTTGGCAAGGCCAAACGCCGAGATGCCGTAGATGATGCCGAAATTGATCGCTTTGGCGCGGCGGCGCACCTCGCTCGGCATGTCCTTGATCGGTACGCCGAACATTTCAGAGGCCGTCATGGCGTGAATGTCGAGGCCGTCGCGGAACGCCTGCTTCAGCACGGGGATGTCGGCGATCTCGGCCAATAGCCGCAGCTCGATCTGCGAATAGTCAGCCGACACCAGCTTGTGGCCGGGCGTCGCAATGAAGGCGCGGCGGATCTTGCGGCCGTCCTCGGTACGAACCGGGATGTTCTGCAGGTTCGGTTCGTTGGACGACAGCCGCCCGGTGGTGGTCGCGGCCAGCGCGTAGGTGGTGTGAACGCGGTGGGTCTGCGGATGGACATATTCCGGCAGCGCATCGGTGTAGGTCGATTTCAGTTTCGAGACCTGCCGCCATTCCAGAATCTTCTTCGGGAACTCGTGGCCCTGTTCGGCGAGTTCATCGAGGACCTGCGCCGAGGTCGACCATGCGCCGGTCTTGGTCTTGCTGCCGCCGGTGATGCCCATCTTGCCGAAGATGATATCGCCGATCTGCTTGGGACTGCCGACATTGATCGGCTCGCCTGCGATCTCCTGAAGCTCGGCTTCGACCCGTGCGGCGGTCTGGGCGAATTCGCCTGATAACCGAGACAGCACCTGGCGGTCGATCGAAATGCCGCGCCGCTCCATGCGCGCCAGCACACTGACCAGCGGCCGCTCCAGCGTCTCATAGACCACGTTCATGCGCTCGGCGACGAGGCGCGGCTTCGTCACGCGCCACAGTCTTAAGATCACATCGGCATATTCGGCTGAATAGGCGGTCGCCTTGTCGATCTCGACCTGGTCGAAGGTGAGCTTGTTCTTGCCGCTGCCGACGAGATCGCCATGGCTGAGCACGGCATGACCGAACCAGCGCTCCGCCAGCCCTTCGAGCCCATGCGCGTTGCGGCCGGCATCCAGCGCGTACGACATCAATTGCGCGTCTTCGACATTGCGCAGGGTGATGCCATGCTGCGCCAGCATCACGGCGTTGAACTTGATATTGAACCCGATCTTGAGAATGCCCGCTGATTCCAGCAGCGGCTTCAACGCGGCGAGCGCGTCGCCTGGCTTGATCTGGTCGGGCGCGAGGCCGGCGTCGAACAGCCCGGAGCCTCCGCCGGATTGCTTGTGGGCGAGCGGAATGTAGGCGGCGTCGTTTGGTCCCAGCGCCAGCGCAATGCCGCAGATATCAGCCTGCATCGGATCATCAATATTGGCCTGCGCATCGATCGCGAAGTGACCGACATCATGCGCACGCGCGATCCAGGCCTTGAGTTGATCGAGGCTTCGGATGGTCTGGTACTTGGTGCGATCGACCGGAATTTTTCGCGCGGCTTCCGCGCGCGCCGCGGCGAGCGAAATCGGCGTGCCCTTGGGGCTCGCGGCCTTGTCCTGCTTATCGGCGCCCGGCTTTGCCGTAGCGGGCGGGCTGGCAAAGAGGTCGCCGGTAGCGCCGCCGGCCGCTCTGGCCGTGGCGGGCGCGGCAGCACTCTTGTTGCCGGCCGCGGCTTCCACGTCGGACGGATCGATCTGCGAATAATCGGCAACGCGGCGGGTGAGGGTGGAGAACTCCATCGCCTTGAGGAACGCGACCAGTTTTCGCGCGTCGGGTTCGTGCACCGCAAGGTCGTCGAGCGGCACGTCGAGTTCGACCTTGTCGTCGAGCAGCACCAGCTGGCGCGAAATCCGCGCCTTCTCGGCATTCTCGATCAGCGCCTCGCGCCGCTTCGGCTGCTTGATTTCGCCGGCGCGGAACAGCAATTGTTCGAGATCGCCATACTCGACGATCAATTGCGCCGCGGTCTTGATGCCGATGCCGGGCACACCCGGCACATTGTCGGTCGAATCCCCTGCGAGCGCCTGTACCTCGACCACCTTCTCCGGCGGAACGCCGAACTTCTCGATCACCTCGGCAATGCCGATGCGACGGTCCTTCATGGTGTCGTACATCATGACCTTGTCGGTCACGAGCTGCATCAAATCCTTGTCCGAGGAAACGATGGTCGTGGTCGCGCCGCGCTCACCCGCGATCCGGGCATAGGTCGCAATCAGATCGTCGGCCTCGAAGCCGCCCTGCTCGAGGCAGGGCAGGTCGAAGGCGCGCACGGCGTCGCGGATCAGCGCGAATTGAGGGATCAGATCGTCCGGCGCCGGCGGCCGGTGCGCCTTGTAATCAGGGTAAAGCTTGTTGCGGAACGTGATCTCTGACTTGTCGAAGATAATCGCCAGATGGGTCGGCCGGTTGTACTCGGGCATGTCGCGCAGCAGCTTCCACAGCATGTTGCAGAAGCCGAGCACGGCATTGACCTGCAATCCATCGGATTTGCGGTTCAGCGGCGGCAGCGCGTGATAGGCGCGGAAGATGTAGGAGGAACCGTCGACCAGAAAGACATGGTCGCCCTTGCCCGGAACTTTGGCAGGCGGCTTGGTTTCAGCCTCGGTCTGAGACTTGGTCTCGGACTTGGCTGCGGCTTTGGCGGGGGCGGGTTTGTCGGCTTTGGGGGCTGTTTTCGGCATGGCCGAAATTTAGGGATTTTTGCGAGGATTGACAGCCTCGGCGGGCGATTTTCCACGCTGTCATCAGCTGCCATTCAGGCGGGTGGCAGGGGGCGAAACCTACTCCGCCGCCTGCAACACTGGGGCGGCCTTTTTCGGCGCGATCCAGAACGCTCCGGGGCGATCGAACAGGAAGTTGGCATGCAGCGCCAGTGCCAGCCGCCAGATCCCCAGCGCGCCGACGACGCCTGCGACGGTGACGATCAGCGAGATCGTGCCGATGTCGATGGATAACCCGCTGCGCAGCAGCAGCGCCCTTGTCGCCGCCATCGGCAGGAAGAAGGCGAGATAGATCACGATCGAGTGCTCGCCGCAGAACCGCAGGAAATTGAGCCAGCGCATTCGCGCCAAAAGCGTGCCCATCACGATGATGGCGCCGGCGCCGGCAAATCCCAGCGCGAGCGAGATCAGCGGCCAGTCGCTGTAGCCCTTGATGACCAGGCCGCCATTGATCAAGGCCCACAGTGCCAGACCCGCGAGCGCGAGTGCGGGCTGCGCCCGCGCGCGATCCGACACGGCGAAGACGTAGGAAGCAAGCCAATAACCCGCATAGAAATAGACGAAGCGCGCGCAGAATTCGTCGATCACGGTCCAGCCGGTCGCGACATGCGCCATTTCCAGCAACGCGGCTGCGGCAAAGATCGCCGGCGGCGGGGCGCTGCGTGTCAGTTTTGTGACGACGAAGAAGATTGGCAGCAGATAGATGAACCACAGCGTGCCAAACGGCTCGATGAAGGATTCCAGATACAGATAGCCTACATGTGCCCAACCGGTCCCGGCTGCGAAAGACGGCGCCTTGAAACCGAACTGGATCGTCACCCACAGCACGTAGAAATAGGCGAAATGCACCACCTTGCGGTCGAGATACGTGCGCCAGTCGCGGTCGATCACGACCGCCAGGAACAGGCCTGAAATCAGGAAGAAATCCGGCATCCGGAATGGTTTGGCGAACATGACGAGCCAATGCATGAAGCCGGTCTGGCCCGCTGCGGCCTCGACCCCCAGCACCGAATGCATCATCACGACCATGACGATGCAGATGCCCTTGGCATAGTCGACCCAGTCCACGCGTCCGGCCACGAAAGACGTGGCGCGTTCGGCGACAGGCAATGTGCCGTTTGGTGTCATGGATGTCCTGTTTTGGCCCGTTGGCGCCGCATCATCGGCCCGATCCGTTGCTTTCTCCTTTATTCATACAAATGACATGCCGGTTTCTTTGCCGGTTTCTTGCCGTTCTCCGGCGCTTTTCCGGTTTCCTCTTTGCCGCCAAATGCTTTAAGAGGCGGGCAGAATCGGAAGCGAAATTAACCATCAAAAACAGGCTGTTTTCATGCGCATTGCCATGATTGGAACGGGCTATGTGGGGCTGGTATCCGGCGCCTGTTTTGCCGATTTCGGCCACCAGGTTACCTGCGTGGACAAGGACGGCGACAAGATCGCGGCCCTCCTGCGCGGCGAGATCCCGATTTTCGAGCCCGGGCTCGACGCGCTGGTGGCTTCCAATGTGAAGGCCAAGCGGCTGGATTTCACCACCGACCTCTCCGGGCCGGTCGCGGACGCCGACGCCGTGTTCATCGCGGTCGGCACGCCGTCGCGGCGCGGCGATGGTCACGCGGATTTGAGCTACGTGCACGCCGCCGCGCGCGAGATCGCCGCGGTGCTCAAGGGTTTTACGGTGGTCGTCACCAAATCGACGGTGCCGGTCGGCACCGGCGACGAGGTCGAGCGCCTGATCCGCGAGGTCAATCCGTCAGCCGATGTCGTGGTGGCCTCCAATCCGGAATTCCTGCGCGAGGGCGCCGCGATCCGCGATTTCAAATTCCCGGACCGTATCGTGGTCGGCACCTCGGACGAACGCGGGCGCAAGGTGCTTGGCGACATCTACCGGCCGCTGTCGCTCAACCAGGCGCCGCTGATGTTCACGGCGCGGCGCACCGCGGAGCTGATCAAATACGCCGCCAATGCGTTCCTCGCCACCAAGATCACCTTCATCAACGAGATCGCGGACCTTTCCGAAAAGGTCGGCGCCGACGTGCAGGAAGTCGCGCGCGGCATCGGGCTCGACAACCGCATCGGCGCGAAGTTCCTGCATGCCGGCCCCGGCTTCGGCGGCTCGTGCTTCCCGAAGGATACCCGCGCGCTGGTGAAGATCGCGCTCGATCACGACGTGCAGCTGCGCATCGTCGAAGCCGTGCTTGGCGTCAACGACAACCGCAAACGCGCGATGGCCCGCAAGGTGTCGAACGCGGCCGGTGGCAGCCTGCGCGGCAAGACGGTCGCGGTGCTCGGCCTCACCTTCAAGCCCGACACCGACGACATGCGCGAGGCGCCGTCGCTTCCGCTCATCACCGGGCTGCTCGACATGGGTGCCAAGGTACGCGCCCACGATCCGGTCGGCATCGAGCAGGCGCGCAAGGAATTGCCCGATATCGAATATTGCGACGACCCCTATGACTGCCTGCGCGGCGCTGACGCCATGGTTGTCGTGACCGAATGGGTGCAATACCGCACCCTCGATCTGGAGCGCGTGAAGCGCGAGATGGCCAAGCCGGTCGTGGTGGATCTGCGCAACATCTATCGCCCCGAGGACATGGCGGCCCACGGGTTCACGTATGACAGCGTCGGACGGGGATCCGAGACCATCGTTTGATGGCTTCTTGAACTGCGCCGCCGCTATTTCCGTCATGGCCGGGCTTGTCCCGGCCATCCACGTCTTGTTTTCTGACCGTTCGAGAAAGAAAGACGTGGATGCCCGGCACCCGTCTCCGCTAAAGCTTCGACGTGGCCACGAATGGTTGGCCCGCCGAAGCTTTAGCGAAGGCGGCAACGCCGGGCATGACGAATGAGTGAAAAACTTGCCCCTGACCTTCGACACGCCACTTCCGATCGACGCGGCTCTCCCCGAGCTGACGCGCACGCTCGAAAGGCACAACGCCGCGGTGCTGGTGGCTCCGCCCGGCGCCGGCAAGACCACGCGGGTGCCGCTGGCGCTGCTGGACGCACCCTGGCTCAAGGGCAAGAAGATCATCATGCTGGAGCCACGGCGGATCGCGGCGCGCGCCAGTGCGGAACGGATGGCGCGGACGCTCGGCGAGCGCGCCGGCGAGACCGTCGGCTATCGCGTCCGCTTCGGCTCCAAGATATCGCGCGCGACCCGGATCGAGGTCGTCACCGAGGGGATTTTTTCGCGCCAGATTCTCGATGATCCCGAATTGAACGGCGTTGCCGCCGTGCTGTTCGACGAATTCCACGAACGCTCGCTCGATGCAGATCTGGGGCTGGCGCTGGCGCGCGATGCGCAGACCGGTCTGCGCGAGGATCTGCGCATTCTGGTGATGTCGGCGACGCTCGACGGTGCCCGGGTCGGCAAACTCCTGGGCGACGCGCCTGTCGTCGCCAGCGAAGGTCGTGCCTTTCCGGTCGAGACGCGCTATCTCGGCCGCAAGTCAGACGCGCCGCTGGAGCGGCAGATGGCGGACGCGATCGCAACCGCGCTGCGCGCCGATCCCGGCTCGGTGCTGGCGTTCCTGCCGGGCGCCGCCGAAATCCGCCGCACGCAGAATTTTCTCGGCGAGCGGGTCCATGACGCAAGCGTCGAGATCGTGCCGCTGTATGGCGCGCTCGATGCCGCGGTGCAGGATCGCGCCATTCAGCCGGCGCCCAAGGGGCAGCGCAAGGTGGTGCTGGCAACCTCGATTGCCGAGACGTCGCTGACCATTGAAGGCGTTCGGATTGTCGTCGATTCCGGCATGGCGCGGGTGCCGCGCTATGAGCCGGATATCGGCCTGACCCGGCTGGAAACCGTGCGTGCCTCGCGCGCCGCCGTCGATCAGCGCCGCGGCCGTGCCGGCCGCACCGAACCCGGCGTCTGTTACCGGCTGTGGGACGAGCCGCAGACGGCATCGCTCGCCGCCTACACGCAGCCCGAAATTCTCTCGGCCGATCTGTCCTCGCTGGTGCTCGACCTCGCGCAATGGGGCGTGCGCGATCCCGCGGCATTGGCATTCCTCGATCCACCGCCGGCGCCTGCGTTGAAGGAGGCCAACAGTCTGCTTGCCGAACTCGGCGCGCTCGATGGCGACGGCCGGATCACCGCGGAGGGCAAGAGCCTCCGTGCGCTGGCGTTGCCGCCGCGGCTGGCGCGCATGATCGTGGACTCGCATCGCGCCGGCGCGGGCAAGGAGGCCGCCGAGATCGCCGCTGTTCTGACCGAGCGCGGCCTCGGCGGCGACAGCGTCGATCTCGATCACAGGCTGGATCAATTCCGCCGCGACCGCTCACAGCGTGCGTCGAGCGCGCGCAGCCTGGCGCAGCGCTGGGCCTCACAAGTGGCGGCCGAAGCGCCGCCTTCTTCGCCGCAAGCGGATGGCGGTCTGAGCACCGGCGTCATGCTGGCCTTTGCCTTCCCCGATCGGGTCGCGCGCAACCGGGGAAACGGCAGTTTTGTGCTCGCCAACGGCCGAGGCGCCGCCGTCGAGCAGACCTCGTCGCTGGCGCGCGCGCCCTATATCGCGGTTGCCGAACTGACCGGCACCGCCGCGCAGGGCCGCATTCTGCTGGCGGCGCCGATCGCGCAGGAAGAGATCGAGCTGCGCTTTGCCGATCAGATCGAAAATACCGAAGAGGTTTCGTTCGATCGCGGCGCAATGGCGCTGCGGGCGCGGCGCAGGCGCAGTCTCCATGCGATTACGCTGTCGGAAGCGCCGATGGCGCTGCAGCCGTCAGGGGAGACGGCAAAAATCTTTGCCGCCGGATTGGTCGCGGCCGGGCTCGACAAATTGCCGTGGTCAAAGGCGTTAAAGCAGTGGCGCGACCGCGTCATGTTCCTGCGCAAGGCGGAAGGCGAAAGCTGGCCAGATCTGTCGGACGACGCGCTCGCTGTCACAAGCGAGGCGTGGCTGGAGCCCGTTCTCTACGACAAGACTTCGCTGAAGGACCTGGCGCCCGGCGATCTCTCGGACGCGCTGATGTCGCTATTGCCATGGGATTTGCGCGCGCGGCTGGAGCGCGAGGCACCGACCCATTTCGAGGCGCCGACCGGCACCATGCTGGCGATCGACTATGAAGCCGAGCAGGGGCCGACAATTGCCGTGCGGCTGCAGGAATTGTTCGGGCTCAACAGCCATCCCTCGATCGCCAAGGGCGCGGTGCCGCTGGTGCTGGAACTGCTGTCGCCGGCGCAGCGGCCGGTGCAGGTGACGCGCGATTTGCCGGGGTTCTGGCGCGGCAGTTACGCAGCCGTGCGTTCCGACCTGCGCGGCCGCTATCCCCGCCATCCCTGGCCGGAAGACCCGGCCAATGCGTTGCCGACGCGGCGGGTCAAGCCGCGCGGCACCTGAGCGGCGCGATTATGCGCCCGCCGTTAACACTTCACTCATCCTTTTCGCCAAAATGGCAGCCTCGGCTGGCGTTGTTAGTCGCGGCTTGGCCGGCGCCGTGGTGTTATCGGCGGTCTGGCCCAAATGTAGCGTATCGAGTGTGCGTCATGCGTAACCTGATGATCTTTGCCGCCATTCTGGTCGGCCTCGGCGGCTTCATGGGACAGATCGCGGACAAGATCGCGCCGACGCTGGCATCCGCCAATGCCAAGCCACAGAAGGTAGAAGCGGCGACGGTCGCGCAAGCCAGCGGCCGCAGCCTCAGCATTCCCAGAGATGCCCGCGGCCATTTCCAGACCGATGGCCGGATCGACGGCCAGCGCGTCGACTTCATGGTCGACACCGGCGCTTCGCTGGTGGCGCTGAACGAGAAGTCCGCGGCGCGGTTCGGCCTGCGTCCCTCGCGCGGAGATTACAACGCGACCGTCACCACCGCCAACGGCACCATCAAGGCCGCGCGCTCGCGGATTGCCATGATTGACCTCGGCGGAATCGTGGTGCGCGACGTCGACGCCATGGTGCTGCCCGACGAAGCCCTTTCGGAAAATCTGCTTGGTCTGTCGTTCCTGTCGAAGCTGAAGCGCTTCGAGTACGCCAATGGCCGACTGGTGCTGGAGCAATAAAGCGTTTTCGAGCGAAGTGGATGCCGGTTCGCGTGAAGAAAACGCGTCAAAACAGGAATTTAGAGCTTCAGTTCTGATGCAATCAGAGCTGAAGCTCTAGGCAGTTCTGCCTTCAAATCCGCCGCAATTAATCGCCAAAAGCCGCTAATCCCGCCTTCCGCTGCAGCTAGGCTTTCGCTAAGCCTGCGGCGCTGCCCTTCTATGTCTCAAGAGGCCATCCCCCATGTTTCCGAAGCCGAAATCCATGCTGGTTCCGAATACCTATGCCTATGAATCCGAGCCGATGGTGAAGGCGACGGGTTTCCGCGAATATGACGCGCGCTGGCTGTTCGGCAAGGAAATCAACCTGATGGGCATTCAGGCGCTGGGCATGGGGCTCGGCGCGCTGATCGCGGAACGCGGCGTTAAACAGGAAATCGTCACCGGGCACGACTTTCGCGGCTATTCGGCCTCGATCAAATACGCGCTGATCTCGGGCCTGATGGCGGCGGGCTGCAAGGTGCACGATATCGGGCTCGCGGTGACGCCGATGGCCTATTTCGCGCAGTTCGACCTCGACGTGCCCTGCGTCGCCATGGTCACCGCGTCGCATAACGACAATGGCTGGACCGGCGTCAAGATGGGCGCCAACCGGCCGCTGACCTTCGGCCCCGATGAGATGACGCGGCTGAAGGAAATCGTGCTCAACGCCGATTTCAAAAACCAGGCCGGGGGCTCCTATCAATTCCACGAGAATTTTCCGGCGCGCTATATCGCCGATCTCACGGGGCGCCCGAAGCTGAAGCGCAAGCTGAAGGTCGTGGTCGCCTGCGGCAACGGCACCGCGGGCGCGTTCGCGCCGCAGGTGATGGAAGCGATCGGCTGCGAGGTGATCCCGCTCGATACCGAGCTTGATCACACCTTTCCGAAATACAATCCGAATCCCGAAGACATGGAGATGCTGCACGCGATCCGCGACGAAGTGCTGAAGCACAAGGCCGATGTCGGCCTCGGCTTCGACGGCGACGGCGACCGTTGCGGCGTGGTCGACAACACGGGTGAGGAGATCTTTGCCGACAAGGTCGGCGTGATGCTGGCGCGCGACATGTCGGCGATCCACAAGGATGCGTTGTTCGTGGTCGACGTGAAGTCGACCGGACTTTTCGTCACCGATCCCGTGCTGCAGAAGCAGGGCGCCAAAACCGAGTATTGGAAGACCGGCCATTCCTACATGAAGCGCCGCACCAACGAGCTTGGCGCGCTGGCAGGCTTCGAAAAGTCCGGGCATTTCTTCTTCAACAAGCCGTTTGGCCGCGGCTATGACGACGGCCTGGTTTCGGCGATCGCGATCTGCGAGATGCTCGACCGCGCCACCGGCAAGTCGATGGCGGATTTGAAGGACGCGCTGCCGAAAACCTGGTCGTCGCCGACGATGTCGCCGCATTGCGCCGACGAGACCAAGTACGGCGTCGTCGACGCCGTGGTGAAGCATTTCGAGGCGCTGCAGAACAAGGGCGAGAAGGTCGCGGGCCAAAAGATCCGCGATCTCGTCACCGTCAACGGCGTGCGTGTCACCGTCCAAGATGGCAGCTGGGGCCTGGTGCGGGCGTCTTCCAACAAGCCGGAGCTGGTGGTGGTGGTCGAGAGTCCCGTTGCCGAGCAGCGGATGCACGACATGTTCGAGGCCATGAATGTGGTGCTGCGCACCCATCCCGAAGTCGGCGAATACAATCAGAAGATTTGAGATTGAAGTGTCATTGCCGGGCTTGACCCGGCTATCCATCCTCTTCGCGAAAGTGTTCTCTGAGGATTGATGGATACGCGGGTCATAGGCGAGCGCAAGCGACGCCGTCCTTCAGACGGCTATGCCCGCGTATGACACTTGTGGCGCCTACGCGACGTGAAGCGAGCCGAGGAAGCTGTCGACCTCGGATTTCAGCCGGCCCGATTGCGACGACAGGCCATTCGCGGCGTCGAGCAACCGTGCCGTCCCGCGTCCGGCGTCATCGGAAGCCCGGCTGACGCTGAGGATGCTGTCGTTGACATCCCTTGTGCTATTCGCGGCCTGCTGCACGTTGCCGGCGATTTCGCGCGTCGCGGCGCCCTGCTGATCGACGGCGGCGGCGATTCCGCTTGAGATCTCGTCGATCTCGGCGATGGTGCCGCTGATCACCTGGATGGCGTTGACGGCCTCGCCGGTGGCGGCCTGGATGGCTTGAATCTGCGCGGAAATTTCCTCCGTCGCGTTCGCGGTCTGATTGGCCAGCGCCTTGACTTCGCTCGCCACCACCGCAAATCCCCTGCCATGTTCGCCGGCGCGGGCGGCTTCGATCGTGGCGTTCAGGGCCAGCAAATTGGTCTGGCTGGCGATGCTCTGGATCAGCGTCACCACTTCGCCGATCTTCTGGGTGCCGGCGGCAAGTCCCTCGACCACGGAGTTGGTGCGACGCGCCTCTTCGGCGGCCTTGTTGGCGATCTCGGCGGAGCGCGTCACCTGCTGGGCAATGCTGTTGATCGAAGCCGCGAGCTCTTCGGTTGCCGATGCCACCGTTTCCACGTTCGCCGAGGCCTGCGTCGATGCGGCCGCGACCGTTGCGGTCTGCCGCGAAGTTTCAGCGTTGCTTTCGCTCATCGAAGCCGACAGTCCCTGCATCTCGCTGGCTGCCACGGCGACGGCCTCGACGACGCCACTGATCCTGCGCTCGAAGCCGGCGGACAGTTCGCGCCTTGCCGCATCACGGTCGCGCTTGGCTTGTTCGGCCATGTTGCTGTCGGCAGTGGCGCGCGCTTCGGCAGCGCTTGCCCTATCGGCCTCCGCGGTCTTCCGTGCCGCCATTTCGAACAAATGGGTGACCGTGGTCGTGAGCCAGATCAACACGCCTGCCTCGATAAGGAGGATGACGGCGTGGAGAACGACGCGGCCAAAGTCGGAGCCGCCGGGATAGACCGCGGCCGGCAGCAGGAAATTCAGCGTCAGGTGGTGCAGCGCGACAGCCGCCGTACCGAGAACGATCGGCCGGTAGTCGCAATAGGCGACCAGACATGCCAATGCGGCGAAGAAGTACATGTGCATGTCGACCTGCCAGCGATGTCCCGCGAGCTGGAAGACAAACATGGCGACATCGGCCATCAACGCGACGGCAACGATCAGGCGGGTGGAAAGTCCGTTCCCCGACATGCGCCACGACAAGGTCGCGGCCAGCGCCATTGCGGCCATGAATGCGGCCGGTTCCAGCCAGTCGGCGTCGCGCGCCATACCGATGACGAGAGCGATCGGGACATGCAGCCAGAGCACCGCGAGCAATATCTTGCTGGCTGTTTCGCGCAGGATTACCAGGTCTTCGCTTTCGAAGGTCATTCCCAGCTCCCAAAATGTAGGTCGTGAAGTACGCGTCTATTTCGTGAAGCAGGCCGCGATCGCCTGCGGGTCCATGGTCAGCCAGGCGCCGGCTTTGCGCAGTTGTGTCAGCCCGTCATTGTCGTCCGGACGCACGATCAGAAGGGCCGGAACGGCGGTCGTCCTGACGATGGCGGCGTTGGCGGACGCGGTAGCAAGGAACGCTTGCTGGTCGCTCCACCATGGCGGGAAGGCCACCGCCACGACCTCGGCGCCGGTCCTGACCTGCAACGACAGTGCTGCTACTCCGATCCAGCTCGCGATCAGGAGCGCGGCAGCGTTCAGCCAGACAGGCCGTCGGGTCGTTGGAATGATTTCCCCCCGCTCCATCACAAAACAATATCGTGACGAAGCTAACGGCGCGTCAACCTTCAGCGTAAGGTAGCGTTAGGGGATGTCCGGCTGTTACGCCGCCGGCACCGGCAGGGCGGTGACCGACTTGATCTTCTCCATCGCAAAGCGCGAGGTCACATTCTTCAGCGGCACGGCGCTGATCAGCTTTTTGTAGAACACGTCATAGCTTGCCATGTCGGCGACCACCACGCGCAGCATGTAATCGACGTCGCCCGCCATCCGGTAGAATTCCATCACCTCGGGCATGGCGCTGACGGCGCTGGCGAAGGTCTTCAGCCAGGCCTCGGAATGGTCGGAACTCTCGACCGAGACGAACACGGAGATGCCGAGCCCGATCTTGTTCTGATCGACCAGGGCGACCCGGCGCAGGATCACCCCGTCGGCCTCTAACCGCTGGATGCGCTTCCAGCATGGCGTCGAGGACAGCCCGACCCGGTCACCGATCTCGGCTACCGACAGCGAGGCGTCCTCCTGCAGCACCGTCAGGATTTTGCGGTCAATGGCGTCAAGACGGCGATTGGCTTCGTGAAGCTGGACTGCGATGTCGGTCATGAGAAGAATGTTCCATGAATAAGGCTTTCATTCCTCATATATAGAAAATTCTTCTATAGCAAGCCCATCTTATTGGCCGGTCGAGGCCGGGCTGGTACTCTGGCCTTGGCTCAAAAGCTCTTCAACTTCAATACGTTGCGGAGCGGCGAAGGCACCGCCAAAGCGGGTGCATTTCAGGGCCGCGGCAGCCGAGGCGAACCGAAGCGCCTGCCGCAATTCCTGCCCCTCGGTGATCGCGAGCGCGAAGGCGCCGTGGAACACGTCGCCGGCGCCCAGGGTGTCCACCGTGTGGACCGGGAAGGCCGGGGTTTCCTGGATGGCCTGATTCTCGTCGAGCCAGATGGTGCCGCGCGCACCGCGGGTCCCCGCCAGGAACGACTTGGTCAGCTTTGCGATCTTCTTCAGTGCCTGGGCGTCGTCGGCGACATCAGCGGTCTCCTGCAGCGGCTCGCTCGAGAACACCAGATGCGAAGACGCGTTGAGCAACCCCTCCCGCAGCGACATCGCGCGGTCGACGTCGACGATCACAGGGATGCCGCGTCTTTGCGCCTCGGCGCACAGATCGGTGCAGAATTCCGCACAACGGCTCTCGGTGAGAATGGCGGCACAATCGTCCAGCAGCGTGTCGAAGTCGGGCAATTTCACATGCCACAGCTCTGGATCGCGGAAGGTCACGATCGTGCGCTCGCCGGAAGGATCGATCATGACAGCCGAGATCGGCGTCACCAGGCCGGGCATATGGATGAGATGTTTCGTCTCGATGCCCTCATGCGCCATCTGATCGAAGATGAAGCGACTCGATGTTTCCTTGGCATCGCCCATCGGCCCGCAGATCGAGGCGCGGCCACCGAGCCGCACGATGCCGATCGCGCCATTGAGCGCGTTGCCGCCGCAGATTTCGTCGAATGCGGTGGCGTTCTCCTTGGAGCCGCGCCCAGGAACACCTGGCGTGTGAAAGGTCAGGTCGCGCACCGGCATACCGATGCACAGGATGCGCGGCGGGGTTTTCGGCGCTTTATCGTGAAAGTTCATACCGGAATCCGTCATGCCGGTTCCGCCATGTGCCGGAACCCGGAAGAGAGTCCGGGGATAATGATTTGGTCCATGGGTGAGTTCCCGCTATGCGCTCGAATCGGTTCCCCCATGCACCCAGCGGCCGATCAAATGGTGAGCGATCGCGAACGGATGCGCGGCAAACATGCCGTCGGGGTGTGTGCGGCTGTGCATCAGGGCCACTTCGTCGCGAGTGAACCAGCGTGCATCCTCCAGTTCGGCCTTGTCGACCACGATTTCGTCCGAGGTTGCGCGCGCGGCGCATCCGATCATCAGCGACGACGGGTAGGGCCACGGCTGCGTCATGTAATAGGTCACGTCGGTGCAGTGAATCCCGGATTCCTCGAAAATCTCCCGCCGGACCGCGTCCTCGATGGTTTCGGCGGCCTCGACGAAGCCCGCCAGGCACGACCACATCCCCGGCAAAAACTGTTTCTGCCGTCCCAGCAGACATCTGTCGCCATGAGTGACCAGCATGATCACGACCGGATCGGTGCGCGGAAAATGCTCGACCTTGCAGTTCGGGCAGTCGCGCTTCCAGCCGCCCTCCTTCATCGCGGTGCGGGTGCCGCAATTGGCGCAATAGCCATGGCGCTGGTGCCAGGTCACCATCGATTTGGCCATCGCGATCGCCGAGAGCTGTTCGGTCGGCACCGCGCCCTGCATCACCATGCCGCGCAGTTCGGTGACCGCGACGTCGTCGCGCGTCAGCAGCTTTTCCACCGCCGCGGCCGCGATGCCCATTCCGAAAACAGGCGCACCGTCGCGCAGGCCCAAGAAGATCGTGCCCGGATTGGCGCCCAGTTTCACGGCCTCGTCGACGCTGAGCAGGACGCGCGATCCTCCGGCCTCCTGCCGCACCACCAGCGAGTCGCGGTAGATCACATAGGCGCCGGCGTCGCGGTGACTTTCCAGCGCGAACAATTTCTCGTCATTGCTGCGCAGATGCGCGGCGCGGTCGAGAATGTCGGTGACGAAAGCCGGCTTGCCGAGCGGAAACGAATCGAAAATTGACATGAATTCAACCTAGCCAAATCTTGCGGCGGAGTGCGCTGATGAAATTCTGGACTTCCTCGGCGTCATGCGCCAGTGGCGGCATCACGCCCCAGACCGGCCGCGGCCAGGCGGCGTCGCTGGTGCGGCGCGCGACGACGTGAACGTGGAGCTGCGGCACCAGATTGCCCAGTGCCGCGATATTGAGCTTGTCGCATTTGGTGATCTCTTTGAGGGCACGGGCGACGCGGGAAACTTCCGTCATCAACTGCGCCTGGGCTACCTCGTCGAGATCGATGATTTCCACCGCTCCCTCGCGGCGCGGCACCAACAGCAGCCACGGGTAATGCGCGTCCTTGATCACCAGCACCCGGCACAGCGGCAGGTCGCCGATGTCGATGGTGTCTTTCTTGAGCTGGGAGTGCAGCGACCAGGCGGCGTCGGACATACGTATTTCCCCGTCATGGCCGGGCTTGTCCCGGCCATCCCCGTCTTTCTGGTTGGGAACCGAGGAAGGCGTGGATACCCGGCACAGGGCCGGGCATGACGGCAAGTAAAGCCTTTCCGCGTTTCTGCACAAGTCCCGCAAACCCTGCTGACCCCGCTTGCTTTCCGGCCCTTTTGGCCCCAAATAAGGGCCGGGAGATTGGCGGTGGACGAGCCACTCGCCAACCGGGTCAGGTCCGGAAGGAAGCAGCCCTAACGAGGTCCGGATCGGGTCGCTCGTCAGTCTCCTACCTGTTTTTCGAGCGAATCGCGCTGAAAGCGGCGAGGCCGCCTTTGCCGCTTGATTCCTCTTTCGTTCCGCAAGCCGGCCTTGAGAGACAATCAATTGCGGATCGACCGATGAGTGATGCTGGCGCTCCCCAAGAAAAGCCTGAAGATCAAACAGATGGCGCCAATCAGGGCGGCTTCGCTCTCGGTGGCGCACCCGAGGCCGGAAAGCCCTATCGTGTGCTGGCGCGTAAATACCGCCCCTCCAGTTTCGACGATTTGATCGGCCAGGAGGCCATGGTCCGAACCGTTTCGAATGCGTTCGAAACGGGGCGAATCCCGCAGGCCTGGATTCTGACCGGGGTGCGCGGGGTCGGCAAAACCACCACGGCGCGGATTCTCGCCCGCGCGCTCAATTACGAAATGGCTGACGGCTCGGCGAAGGGGCCTGCGATCCAGATGCCTGTTCTCGGCGTGCATTGCCAGGCGATCATGGAAAGCCGGCACATGGACGTGCTGGAAATGGACGCCGCGTCGCATACCGGCGTCGACGATGTCCGCCAGATCAATGACAGCGTGCGCTATGCACCGGCCTCTGCGCGCTACAAGGTCTACATCATCGACGAAGTCCACATGCTGTCGACCGCCGCCTTCAACGCGTTCCTGAAAACGCTGGAGGAGCCGCCGGAGCACGCCAAATTCGTGTTCGCGACCACCGAAATCCGCAAAGTGCCGGTCACGGTGCTGTCGCGCTGCCAGCGTTTTGACCTCCGCCGGGTCGAGGCCGATGTGCTGATGGGGCATCTGTCAAACATCGCCGCGAAAGAGGGCGTCGAGGTCGAGCCCGAGGCGCTCGGCATCATTGCGCGCGCCGCCGAAGGCTCGGTGCGCGACTCGCTGTCGCTGTTCGACCAGGCGATCGCGCATGCCGCCGGCACCGTGCGCGCCGACGCGGTGCGGCAGATGCTCGGGCTCGCGGACCGCACGCGCGTGATCGATTTGTTTGAATCGCTGGCGCGCGGCGACATCGCCAGCGCCTTCAAGGAATTCCGCGAGCAATATGACGTCGGCGCCGATCCGGTGGTGGTGCTGTCTGACCTGGCCGAGTTCGTCAATTTCGTCACCCGCGTGAAAGTTGTGCCGGCCACCGCCGACAACGTCGCCTATGGCGAGACCGAACGCGTGCGTGCCCGCGATTTTGCGGCCAAATTGTCGATGCGGGTGCTGTCGCGGATGTGGCAGATGCTCCTGAAAGGCATCGCCGAGGTGCAGACCGCGACGCGGCCGGCCGCGGCCGCCGAAATGGTGCTGGTGCGCATCGCCTATGTCGCCGACATGCCGACGCCGGACGAAGCGATCAGGATGCTTGAACAAAATGGCGGTGGCTCGCCGGTCGTTTCGGCAAGTGCTGCGCCCTCGCGCGCGGCGCCGGCCTCGACCGTGTCCGCCATGTCGTCAGCGCCGATGCGCGCGCCCACGGCGCAAAGGTCCGGTGCCGAGGCGTCGGCGCGCCCGCAAATGGCCGCGCCCGCGCCTGAGGCGCAGTCCGCGCCCGCCTTGCGGATCACCAGCTTTACGCAGCTCGTCGCGCTGGCCGGCGAGAAGCGCGATCTGCTGATCAAGGCGGCGCTCGAGGCGGACATGCGGCTGGTGCGCCTGGAGGATGGGCGGCTGGAAGTCGCGCTCGAGCGCCACGCGGCGCGGGCGCTGGTCAGCGATCTCTCCCGCAAGCTGGAACTATGGACCGGCCGGCGCTGGACCGTGATCGTCTCCAACGAGACCGGCCAGCCGACGGTTCGTTCGCAGAACGAGCATGCGAAGAACGAACATGCGCGGGCCGCGGAAGCGGATCCGCGCGTGCAGGAAGTGCTGGCGCGGTTCCCGGGCGCCAAGGTCGTCGAGGTGCGCAAGCTTGCCGCCGAGCCGCCGGAAACCGATGCGATCGCCGAAGACCCGGCCGAGCGTTCGGACAGCGACGACGATTGATCGATATCTTGAGAAGACGCACCCAAGGAAAACTGCGAGGAAAACCCAATGGCTG
The DNA here is from genome assembly GCF_018130125.1 of Bradyrhizobium sp. AUGA SZCCT0177. Classification (NCBI taxonomy): domain Bacteria; kingdom Pseudomonadati; phylum Pseudomonadota; class Alphaproteobacteria; order Hyphomicrobiales; family Nitrobacteraceae; genus Bradyrhizobium; species Bradyrhizobium sp. AUGA SZCCT0177. The sequence goes on from NZ_JAFCMA010000052.1 coordinate 28,220, forward strand.
ATTTTCTCGGCATGATGAAGCAGGCGGCGCAGCTGCAATCCAAGATGCAGGCGATGCAGGAAGAACTCGGCAATGTCGAAGTCGAGGGCATTTCCGGCGGCGGCATGGTCGCCGTGCGGATGACCGCGAAGATGGAAGTGAAGGGTGTCAAGATCGATCCGTCGCTGATGAAGGCGGAAGACCGCGAGATCCTCGAAGACCTGCTGGTGACGGCGCATAACGACGCCCGGCGCAAGGCGGAAACCGCGATGCAGGAAAAGATGCAGGCGCTGACCGGCGGGCTCGGCCTGCCGCCAGGCCTTGGTCTTACTTAAATGCTCGGTCTCACCTGAAATGGCTACTGCGGTTGCCGGCCCTGAAATCGAACGTCTGATCCAGCTGTTGGCGCGGCTGCCGGGCCTTGGGCCACGTTCGGCGCGGCGCGCGGCGCTGCATCTGATCAAGAAGCGCGAAGCGCTGATGACGCCGCTCGCCGGCGCGCTGCAGGTGGCGATCGAAAAGATCCAGGTCTGCAAGACCTGCGGCAATATCGATACGCAAAATCCCTGCACGGTCTGTACCGATCCGCGGCGCGATCCCACCACCATCGTCGTGGTCGCCGACGTCGCGGATTTGTGGGCGCTGGAGCGCGCCAATGCGACCAACGGCCGCTATCACGTGCTGGGAGCCACGCTATCACCGCTCGACGGCGTCGGCCCGCAGGATCTCACCATCGACGCGCTGGTGGCGCGCGCACATGATTCGCAAGTCGGCGAGATCATCCTGGCGCTGAATGCAACGGTTGATGGTCAGACCACGGCGCATTACATCACCGATCTGCTGCAGGAAGCCAACGTCAAGGTGACACGGCTGGCCCATGGAGTTCCAGTCGGCGGCGAGCTTGATTATCTCGATGAAGGTACGCTATCCGCAGCGATGCGGCAGCGAACGCTGTTCTAACCAAAACAACGGAACTGACATGACGAAATCACGATTCGCCAAGCGCCTTTGTATTGCGGCTACCATGGCGGCGGCCTTGGCCGCGCCTTCCGCACGGGCGCAGCAGGCCGAGCCTGCGCCGAAGCCGGGCAAGCTGATCAATGCCGGCGACGTCCTGTCGGGGGAACTCAATGCGATGAAGGTTCGCGGCGGCAAGAAAGGCAAGCGCGTCGCCACCTATCAGCTGACCAGCGAGCCGCGCCGGCTGCCGCCGCCGAACGGGCTCTGCAATCTGGAGACCGGCCCCGAAACGTTCCAGCTCATCACCTCGAACGACGCGCAGGCCGCGCAACTGAAGAACTTCATCGGCAAGGAAATCTCGGTGAAGGTCGACGAAGTCGCCTGCGCGCAGGATGCCGGGCAGATGAGCGAAGCCGTGATCACCAAGTGGAGCGTCGTGACCAAGCATTGAGTTGTCACGACCGTTGTCACAAACGCCACTGTCATCGCCCGGCTTGACCGGGCGACCCAGGGCGCCGCGGCCTATCGGTTCAATTGTTGATGTCTCTGGAATACTGGGTCCCCGCCTTCGCGGGGACGACACCGAGGTTGTTGACGCAACGTTCAACGCCCTTGCAGCCTAAACCTTCACCGGCCCCAGTTCGTCGAAATGCCCGCGTCGCTGCAGCCACACCAGCAGGATCAGGCTCGGCACCGCGACCAGTACGGAGACCACGAAGAACAGCGGCCAGCCCGTCGCCGCGGCCACATAGCCCGAGCCAGAAGACAGATAGATGCGGCCGACTGACGCCAGCGCGGTGAGCAGCGCGTATTGCGTGGCGGTGTGCAGCGGGTTCTTGCACAGCGCAGATAGATAGGCGACGAAGATCACCGTGCCGATCGCGCCGGTGAACGCTTCCACCGAGACAGCGACGGTCAGCGCCCATTGCTGCGGCCCGACCAGCGCCAGCCAGGTAAAGGTGAGATTGGATACCGCCTGCAGCAGGCCGCCGATCCACAGGCAGGTTACCAGCGAGGTGCCGCGCGCGAGGAAACCGCCGGCGAAACCGCCGACCAGGGTCGCGGCCAGGCCGACGCCCTTGACGATGATGGCGTAGTCGTTGCGCGTAAAGCCGATGTCGATGATGAACGGCACTGTCATCGCGCCGGCGAAGGCGTCGGTGAACTTGAACAGCATCACGAACACCAGCACGACGATGGCATAGCGCTGGGTCAGGAACTCGCTGAAAGCGCCCATCGCGGCCTCGGCGATGCGGCTGACCGAAGGCTTTCCGCCTGCTGCGGCGTCAGCGATGCGGGACTGCTCCGGCTCCCGCGCGCACAGCACCGTGACGATGCCGATCAGCACCAGCGCCGCCATTGCCGCGAAACTCGCCATCCAGGCATCGAGCCGGCTCAGCCCGACATATTCGAAGCCAGTGACGAGAAACAGCGCACCGGCCGTGGACGCCACCATGCCGACGCGATAGGCCGCCACATAGGACGCCATACCGGCGGCCTGTTCGTTCTCCGCAAGGCTTTCGACCCTGTAAGCATCGACCACGATGTCCTGCGTTGCCGACGTCGTTGCGACCAGCAGGGCGCCGAGCGCCACGAAGAACGGCGAGCGCGCGGGATCGGTCAGCGCCAGTCCGAGGATCGCGGCCATCAGCAGCAGTTGGGTGAAGACCAGCCAGCCGCGCCGCCGCCCGAGCCAGCGCGTCAGCAGCGGAATGTTAAGGCCATCCACCAGCGGCGCCCACAGGAACTTGAGCGTGTAGGGCGTGCCGACCAGGGTGAACAGGCCGATGGTGCCGAGGCTGACCCCGTTCTCGCTGACCCAAACCAATAGCGTCGATCCCGACAGCGCCAGCGGCAGCCCGGATGAGAAGCCGAGCATCATCACGATCAGCACGCGCGGCTGCAGATAGACCGCCCACGCTTCGCGCCAGGAGGCGCGGGGTGGTGTTGCCGATGTCGAGGGGGCTTCAGGAGCGTTCATGATGAGGTGTTAGCAGATTCGGCTCTTCCCCTCTCCCCTTGTGGGAGAGGGTGGATCGAATGAGCGTAGCTCATTCGAGACGGGTGGGGGGTCTGTCTCCGCGGATAGAGACCCCTCATCCGGCGCTTCGCGCCACCTTCTCCCACAAGGGGAGAAGGGAAGATCTCACTCCCCCGCCTGCAGCTTGCGCTGCAACGGAAACAGCTCGGGTGCGCCTGTTTTGACGATGCGCGGGGCCTCGGGCGGCGGCTCGGACTTGCTGAAATCCAGCTCCTCGATCCGCCCCGCGCGCTTTTCGATCTTGTCGGCGGAAATCAGGATCTGGCGGACGTCCTCGTTCACATCGCCAAAATGCTTCTGCAACTTCACGACGCGGTCGCGCAGCCGGTTGAGATCGTCGCCGAGATTGAGAACTTCCGTGCGGATCTGGTCGGCGGCGTCGCGCATCCGCGCGTCTTTCAGGATCTGCTGCATCACCTGGATCGCCAGCATCAAGAGCGACGGGGACACCAGAACCACGCGGGCGCGGTAGGCCTTCTGGATCACGTCGTCGAACCCGTCGTGAATCTCCGCATAGACCGATTCCGACGGCACGAACATCAGCGCGGTGTCCTGAGTCTCGCCTGATATCAGGTATTTCTCGGCGATGTCGCTGACATGTTTCATCACGTCGGCGCGCAGCCGCTGGGTGGCGTGTTTCTTTTCCTCGTCGGTGCGCGCGTCGTGCAGCGCGGTCATCGCTTCCAGCGGAAATTTCGCATCGATGCAGAGCGGGCGCTGGTCGGGCAGGAACACCACGCAGTCCGGCCGCTTGCCGGTCGAGAGCGTATACTGGAACTCGTAGGCGCCCTTCGGCATGCCGTCCTGGACGATCGCTTCCATCCGCGCCTGGCCGAACGCACCGCGCGACTGCTTGTTGGCGAGCACGTCACGCAGCGTGGTGACCTGCGAGGTCAGATCGGTGAGATTTTTATGCGCATTGTCGATGATGCCGAGCCGCTCATGCAGCGCGCGCAAACTGTCCATGGTGTTGCGCGTGGTCGCTTCCATCGACTGGCCGACCCGGTGGGTCACCGAATCCAGCCGCTCATTGACGGCGCGGGCCATCTCGGCCTGGCGGCCGGCCAGCGCCTGTCCCATCGCGTCGACCCGCCCGGTGGATTCGCTCTGCGCCCGCAACATCTCGCTCAGGCGCTCTTCCAGCTCGTCAGCCCGGATCGCCTGCGCCATCGCGAGTTCCGCGCCGCGCCGGCCGGAGCGGGCAATCACGATGGCAATGGTCAGCAGCAGCACCAGCGCCAGCATGCCGAACCCGATCAGCGCGTCGCTGGTCCGAATCGGCAGGTCGCCGACCACAAAAAGAATCTCGTTCATGGCCTGCTTGTAGCCGATTCGCCGACTTGCACGAACGAAGAGGGAACATTTATGGTAAATGAAACCCTAATTTTAGTGGTTAACGCGGCCTTAAAAATCATGGTTAAGGCCGCCTTAACCGGTTCCGCCGCGCATTGACCCCGGCAAACCGGCAGCTTAAATCGCCCCATCATGGCATTAAGAGAAATCATCATCCTGCCGGACAAACAGTTGCGGCTCGTCTCCAAACCCGTAGAGAAGGTGACGGCGGAGATCCGCAAGCTCGCCGACGACATGTTCGAGACCATGTACGACGCGCCCGGCATTGGCCTCGCCGCGATCCAGGTCGCCCAGCCGCTGCGGTTGATCACCATGGATCTGGCCAAGAAGACCGAGGACGGCGAGACCAAGCCGCAGCCGCGGGTCTTCATCAATCCGGAAATCATCTCCTCGTCCGAGGAACTGTCGGTTTATGAGGAAGGCTGTCTGTCGATCCCCGAATATTACGAGGCGGTGGAGCGGCCGGCGCAGGTGCGCGTGCGCTTCACCGATCTGGACGGCAAGGTGCATGAGGAGGACGCCGACGGCCTGTTCGCGACCTGCATCCAGCACGAAATCGATCACCTCAACGGCGTGCTGTTCGTGGATTACCTGTCCAAGCTGAAGCGCGATCGTGTGCTGAAGAAGTTTACCAAAGCCGCGAAACGGGCGGCGGAGTAGGCCAGACTCTCTCTGCCGTCATGCCCGGCCCTGTGCCGGGCATCCACGTCTTTCTTACTTGCGGCGTCAAAGACGTGGATGGCCGGGACAAGCCCGGCCATGACTAGTAAACTAGAATCTCCGTAGGACATCCTTCGAACATGTCTCTCCGCTTGATCTTCATGGGCACGCCCGATTTCGCGGTGCCGACGCTGCTGGAGCTCGTGGCCCATGGCCATGAGATCGCGTGCGTCTATACCCGCGCGCCGAAGCCGGCCGGGCGTGGCATGAAGCTGCAACCGACGCCCGTCGAGCAGGAAGCGCGGCGGCTCGGCATATCCGTGTTGACGCCGACCACATTGAAGACGCCGGACGCGCTGGACGCGTTTCGCGCCCACAACGCCGATGCCGCCGTTGTCGTCGCCTATGGCATGATCCTGCCGCAGGCGATCCTGGATGCGCCTCCGCTCGGCTGTTTCAACCTGCACGGCTCGCTGCTGCCGCGCTGGCGCGGCGCTGCCCCGATCAATCGCGCCATCATGGCAGGCGACGCCGAGTCCGGCGTGATGGTGATGAAGATGGATGTCGGCCTCGATACCGGCGACGTCGCGATGGCCGAGCGCCTCACCATATCGGACACCATGACCGCAGCCGATTTGCACGACGCGCTGGCCCCGTTGGGCGCCGACCTGATGGTGCGCGCGATGGGCGGGCTGGAACGCGGCGGCCTGCAATTGCGCAAGCAAAGCGAGCAGGGCGTCACCTACGCGGCCAAGATCGAGAAAGCCGAGGCGCGGATCGACTGGAGCCGGCCGGCGCGTGAGGTGCTGCGGCATATTCACGGGCTGTCGCCGTTTCCCGGCGCCTGGTGCGAGGCCGCACTCGACGGTGAAGCGGCGCGTATCAAGATCCTGCGCTGCGAGCCGGCGAAAGGCGCAGGGGCGCCGGGTGACGTGCTCGACGAGCAGCTCACGATTGCCTGCGGCGACGGTGCGATCCGGATTCTGGAATTGCAGCGCGCCGGCAAGGCACCGATGAAAGCTCCGGATTTTCTGCGCGGCACGCCGCTCAAGCCGCCGGCGCGGCTCGGCTGATGCCCCGCTACAAGCTCATCATCGAATATGACGGCACGCCGTTTTCGGGCTGGCAGATCCAGGACAACGCCCCAACGGTGCAAGGCGCGCTGGAAACCGCGGTCAAGGCGATCTGCGGCGAGCAGGTTCGCGTCCACGGCGCGGGGCGCACGGATGCGGGCGTGCACGCGCTGGGCCAGGTTGCGCATTGCGATATCCAGAAACCGTTTCCGCCGGGTCGCTTGCGCGACGGGTTGAACGCGCACTTAAGGCCGCATCCGATCGGCGTGCTCAGCGCCGAGATCGTGGCCGACGATTTCGAGGCGCGATTTTCAGCCATGAAGCGGCATTACCGCTATCGCATCACCAACCATCGCGCCAACCTCGCACTCGATATCGGCCGCACCTGGCGGGTGCCGCGGCGTCTCGACACCGATGCGATGCACACCGCCGCGCAGCGGCTTCTTGGCAAGCATGACTTCACGACGTTCCGCGACACCGAGTGCCAGGCGAAATCGCCGGAGAAGACGCTCGACCAGCTCGATGTCGTCAGGGACGGCGATGCGGTTGCCATCGTGACCTCGGCGCGCTCGTTCCTGCACAGCCAGGTGCGCTCGATGGTGGGCTCATTGGTCTGGGTCGGCGAAGGCCGCTGGAGCGCCGACGATCTTGCCTCAGCCCTTGCCGCCCGCAACCGCGCCGCCTGCGGCCCCGTCGCGCCGCCGGACGGGCTATATCTGGTACGCGTGGATTATTGAGAACCCCAATCCCTACTGTGCATGGGGTTGTTTTCGCGATTTTTTCCCGACCGAAGCGGGGCGATCACGAAAAGTACCGATCCAGTATCCCGCGATACACCTTCGTCAGCTTTTCCAAATCCGACACCGGCGTGCGCTCGTCGACCTGGTGCATGGTCTGGCCGACCAGGCCGAATTCGATCACCGGGCAATAGCTCGAGATGAAGCGTGCATCGGACGTGCCGCCGGAGGTCGACAGTTCCGGCCTGCGTCCCGTCACCTCTTCGATCGCACTGACGGCGAGGTCGGTGAAGGCGCCGGGTTTTGTGACGAACACGTTGGAGTTCGACGGCTCCCATTTGATGTGCGCGCGGATGCGGTTGCCGCAGGCTTTCGCCAGCCGCTCATCGACCAGCGCCCGCAGCGTTTCCTGCGTGTGGTTGTCGTTGAAGCGGATGTTGAACTTCGCACGGGCCTGTCCGGGGATCACGTTGCTGGCGGTGTTACCGACATCGACGGACGTGAATTCGAGGTTGGAGGCCTGGAACTGGGCGCTGCCATGGTCGAGCGGCTCGTCGCTCAGCGCCACGATCAGCCGCGAAATATCCGGCACCGGGTTGGCCGCGCGATGCGGATAGGCGACGTGGCCCTGCACGCCATCGACGAACAGCGTGCCGGATTGCGAGCCGCGGCGGCCGACCTTGATGCAATCCCCTAGCACTTCGACATTGGAGGGCTCGCCGAGCACGCAATGGTCGAATTTCTCGCCCCGCTCGGCGCACCACTTCAGCAGCTTGATGGTGCCGTTGACGGAAACGTCTTCCTCGTCGCCGGTGATCAGGAACGAGATCGACCCCTTTGGCTTGCCGTCATTGTCAGCGAGATATTGCAGCACCGCCGCGACGCTGCAGGCGATGCCGCCCTTCATGTCGACCGCGCCGCGGCCGTAGAGAAGGCCGTCCTTGATGTCGCCCGAGAAAGCGCCATGGCTCCATGCGCCTTCATCGCCGGCCGGCACCACGTCTGTATGCCCCGCGAAGGTGATGTGCGGCGCAGCGTTGCCGATGCGGGCATAGAGATTGTCGATGTCTGATGTGCCGGGCTCGCCGAATGTAACGCGATGCACCTCGAAGCCGGCGGCCTTCAGGAGGTTTTCGAGAACACCGAGCGCGCCGGCATCGGCCGGGGTGACGGAAGGGCAGCGGACGAGGTCGCGGGTAATGGAAACAGCATCATTCATACCCCGGCTTAACATGCCAAACCGGCGGCGGGCCAGCCTTGTGGGGCACCATTTCGATCTCGCTTTGCTGGTCCCATGCGGGCCGCGTATCGACCGGCGCCAGCGCGTCGGCGCCGAACCGGTTGGGCCCTCGCGAGCCCTTGAGGAAGAACAGCTCGATAATTCCCCAGACCCACAAAACGAGAATGCAGATGGCCAACAACAAACCGAATACGTCGGGAAGCCAGTCGGTGAGCTGGTCGAAGGGACGGGAAAAGACCAGGAGCGTGGCTATCCACCAGCCGCTTCTCCCGCGATCGTGCAAGCGCTTGACCGAGGTGGCGAAAAAGACCCACAGCAGCAGGACCGAGCCGGCGGCCTGGAAAAACAGGACTGGCGCGTTGACCCATGACAGCGATCGATAAGAAGCGGAGCCGAATAGCTTGAGGATTTCCTCGATGCCGAGGCTGAAATTGAAAGGCCCGGTCCCACCAAGGAGGAGGACGACGCCTATCGTCAGGATGGCAAGGAATATCATCCAGCAAATGCTGATCAGCAGCGCCTGCCAATATCTGGCGCGGTTGAGGCGACCCTCAAATCTGAACAGGTACCAGGCGTAGTCCATGCGCGTAACTCCGGGCTACCAGCCAGGTATTAACCACGTGCGACCGGGCCAGCACGCTGCAGGAGAAAATCCGGAACGCCGAACGACTGCGCGTGCGAAACAACAGGAGATTTGGGAGGGCTGCGCGTCGGATCGGTTCCGAACCGGTTGCGGCCATCGGTTCCGATCAGGAAAAACAGCTCGATGACAATCCAGGTTTGCAGAACCGAGAGGGCCACAGCACCCATCACGAGCAGCATCTCCCGCGCGCCGGAAACATCAACGCCGAAATAGAGCCCGAAGAAGAGAGCATAATAAACGTAGGAGAGAGGGTTAACGATCAGCACCGCAATCGCCCACCAGCCGCTTCGGTCGCGGTCGTGAAGCCGCTTGGCCGTCGTGGCGGCGTTGATCCAGAGCATCGCGATGACGGCGCCGGCCTGCAAAACCTCCCATTGCCCTAACGGGTATTTGAGCCAAAGCACCAGCCAGCAAGTCAGGAGGGCGAGCTGGACCGCTAGGTATCTGGCGCGGTTGATGCGGCCATTGAAACTGAACAGAAAACGGGCGTAGTCCATCGCATCCTCCGGACGGCGGAAAAACCCCGCGGTTCCGGAATATTGGTCGCGTCAGACGGCCGCGGGGTTCGAGCTTTGGGCTCGAAATCAGTCCCGCAGCAGCTCGTTGATGCTGGTCTTGGCGCGGGTGCGCTCGTCGACGCGCTTGACGATCACCGCGCAGGCAGTGGACGGGCCGGGCTGGCCGTTCTTCAAGGGGCGCGCCGGCAGGTTGCCGGGCACCACAACGGCATATTCCGGAACTTCGCCGATGAAGGTCTCGCCGGTGTCGCGGTCGACGATCTTGGTGGAGGCGCCGAGGAACACGCCCATCGAGAGCACCGCGCCCTTGCGCACGATCACGCCTTCGGCGACTTCCGAGCGCGCGCCGATGAAGCAATCGTCCTCGATGATCACGGGCTCGGCCTGCAGCGGTTCCAGCACGCCGCCGATACCGACGCCGCCGGAAATGTGCACGCGCTTGCCGATCTGCGCGCAGGAGCCGACCGTGGACCAGGTGTCGATCATGGTGGCCTCATCGACATAGGCGCCGAGATTGACGAAGGACGGCATCAGCACGACGTTGCGGGCGATGAAGGCCGAGCGGCGCACGATCGCGCCGGGCACCGCGCGGAAGCCGGCGTCGCGAAAACGGTTCTCGCCCCAGCCATCGAACTTCGACGGCACCTTGTCCCACCACGTCGCCTTGCCGGGGCCGCCCGGGATCGCACCCATGTCGTTGAGGCGGAACGACAGCAGCACCGCCTTCTTCAGCCACTGATTGACTTTCCACTTGCCGTCGGCCGCGCGCTCGGCGACGCGCACTTCGCCCTTGTCGAGCAGTTCGAGCGAATGATCGACGGCTTCGCGAACTTCACCCCTGGTCGACGTCGAGATGCCGTCGCGGGCATCGAACGCGGTGTTGACGGTGGATTCCAGCGCGGACAGGGACATCGGGATTTCCTCGGGATATCGGGCCAGTTGTGACGTGAATTGGGAGGCTTTTTCGGGATTTGGCGGGAGAGAGTCAAGGCTTGCGCTCCCGTCGTCCCGGCGAACGCCGGGATCTACCGTGTTAGCTGTCAAGAGGCGTTAGCGCCTTTCCAAGGCTGTCCGGACCTGATTACGGCATTGGCGAAGACGACAAGGCG
>NZ_JAFCMA010000053.1:0-32780 GCF_018130125.1 Bradyrhizobium sp. AUGA SZCCT0177
GAGATCACGGCATAAGCCGTAAAGCCATTGCGCAGGGAAGGCCGGGTGTTCACCGCTGCCCTGTATGCTCGTGTGCATTTTGTTTTGTGCAAACCGCACGCGAGACCGCGGGTGCAGCGCGCACCCGGTCTTCCCTGCGCCCTCTCGTTTCGAGGGCAAGGAAATTTCTGGCAAAGCTCGGACGCAACGCGTCGCGAGATCGCGAAGGTGTCTTCAGTGCTCAGTGCAGCAACAAAGAACGCCCGTCGTCCCGGCCTTGAGCTCAGATGCGCAATTGCGCATCGGGGGACCCATAACCACAGGGAGAAGTTTTGCGAATGGTCTCTGCTACCGAGGCTTTATTGAGGGATCACGCGGTATGGGTCCCTGCGTTCGCAGGGACGACATGAAGAGGCGACGTTGCGCCTCTCAATCGAACAAGCTCGAAACCGATTCTTCCGCCGCGGTACGGCCGATGGCTTCGGCGATCAGCGGCGCGATCGAGAGCGTGCGGATGTTGGCGGCTTTGTTGACCGCTTCCGTCGGCAGGATCGAGTCGGTGATGACAAGCTCTTTCAGCCTGGAGCCGGCGATGCGGGCGGCGGCGCCGCCCGACAGCACGCCATGGGAGATGTAGGCGTAGACTTCCTTGGCACCGTTGGCGATCAGGGCGTCGGCCGCGTTCACCAACGTACCGCCGGAATCGACGATGTCGTCGATCAGGATGCAGGTGTAGCCGGCGACATCGCCGATCACGTTCATGACTTCGGATTCGCCGGCGCGTTCGCGGCGCTTGTCGATGATGGCGAGCGGCGCGTTGATGCGCTTGGAGAGGCCGCGGGCGCGCACCACGCCGCCGACGTCGGGCGACACCACCATCACATTGGCGAGGTTGAAGCGCTCCTTGATGTCGCGCACCATCAGCGGCGAGGCGTAGAGATTGTCGGTCGGGATGTCGAAGAAGCCCTGGATCTGGCCGGCATGCAGGTCGAGCGTCATGACGCGATCGATGCCGGCATGCGTGATCAGATTGGCCACCAGCTTGGCCGAAATCGGTGCGCGCGAGCCGACCTTGCGGTCCTGCCGGGCGTAGCCGAAATAGGGGATCACCGCCGTGATGCGGCGCGCGGACGAGCGGCGCAGCGCATCGGTGATGATCAGCAATTCCATCAGATGGTCGTTGGCCGGAAACGACGTCGACTGGATGATGAACGCGTCCGAGCCGCGCACGTTCTCGAGCACCTCGACGAAGATTTCGTTATCGGCAAAGCGGCGGACGCTGGCCTTGGTCAGCGGCAGATCCAGCCCTTCGGCGATGGCCTTCGCCAAAGCAGGGTTCGAATTGCCGGCGACCAGCTTGATGGAGCCGTTCTTGGCGGACATCGAGGCCTCTCCCCGCGCCTTGCTGGATACGACGTTCAGCATCTGGGATACCTGTAAACCGGCGGGTTTCGATGCGCGAGGAGATATCAGGCAGGTGGCGCGGCTGGCAACCCGTCGCAGCTGTTTTCCCGGTTAAAAATGAGCCGATACGGGACTTTACGGGGTAGGCTTAATGGCTGCTGAAGCCGAGCGCGGCGACACCAAATACACCCTCGGCGGGTGCTGTCTGCTCCACACTCGCGACCGCGGAGCCGCGGCGGCCGGGCGAGGGGGCTGGCGCCGGCTGCGGTGCTTCCGGCGCGCCGTTGATCATGCCGCTGAGGCCGCTAAGGCCGGCCTGCGCGATTTTCCGCAGCACGAGATCGTCGGCGGCGGCCCAGGCGTCGCGTCCGGCCTTGCCCGCCGGTTCCTCGCCGGACAGCCGCAGCGCGCGCTGCTGGTTGTTGTCGTAGACGTCCCAGACCCAGGCGATCATGGTCTTGCCGCGCACCACCTGCGCCGAGAGATAGCTGCGCACGCGGTAGGAGGCGCCGCCTTCGCGCGAGACGATCTGCAGGTTCCGCAGCTTCGATTCGCTGTCGATGACGCCGACCATGCGGTCGAAGACGTGCGGCGGCGGGCCGTCGATCGATTCAAAGGCCACGGTCGAGCCGCCGCCACTGGTCGCCATCGCGAACGATCCGCTCGCCGCGCCGCCACCGGCGCAGCCGCCCAGCGCACACGAAACGGCGAGCAGCGCCGCGGCGATAATCGCACGCGGGGATCGCAGGCAGGAGGCTGGGATGAGGTCCCTCATTGCCCTGCGATATCGTTAAAATGCATTAAGGTCTAGGGCAGGGGATGGCGGCCTACTCAGAAAGCCCGGCGCTCTGGCAGGACAGCCACACCTGGTCGAACATTGGACCGGACTCTCGCTTTATCGCCGGGCCAATCACGGCATTTTCACGATGGGGCCGCATCGGCGAGATGGTGCTTCATGGCGGTCGACATCCATTCCCATTCCCGGTTCGGGCTGCTACTCGGCGATTGGCCCCGCAGGATGGCAACCAACTCCCAATAGCGGCCCGCGCGCGCGTCATGGTAATCATATTTGGCACGCAACCAAGTTCGGAAATCCGGATCGGGCTTGCGCTGCGTGAGTCGGGCCGAGATTTCCACCCATTCCCTTGCAAGTGCCTGGCCGGCTTCCGAAGTCGGTTCAAGGCCGCGCGCGATGGCGTCCTTGGCCTTGACCAGGATGGCGTCGCCTTCGGTCTTCCAGGCGATGGGATCGAAGGTCGCGTCGTCCCAGATGTCCTTGGCATTGTTTCGCATGTTGGCCGCAAATTCGGGATCGCGCAGCATGCCCGAAAGCTCGATCCAGGCGTCACACTGCTCGGGCGTCGGGTCTTCGGGCAGTTCGGGGACGCTGTCTTCGATCATCTGGCGCATCCATTTGGGATCGATGTTCACGCCGTCAGAGACCCGTTCGTAATAAGCTTCGACGACGCTAAGCCGTTCATCGCGCGACAATTTGGTCATGGTCCAGAATCTCCTCAAATCGGCTTCGGTCAGTTCGGGCGAACGAAGCGCCGCACGCAGCGCCGCCGCGATCCGGCGTTGCGCTGCGATTTCGGCCTCGAGCGCCCGCAGGCGAAGCGTCAGTGCTTCGGTCAGCGAAAGCTCCTTCGACAACACCTCGCGAATGGCATCGAGGCCGAGGCCGGCGTCCCGCAGGCAGCTGATAAGGTCGAGGCGGACGAGCTCGCTATCGGTGAAGACGCGATAGCCGCTCTCCGTTCGCCCTGCCGGCGGGAGCAGTCCCTGGTCCGAATAGAAGCGCAGTCGCCGAACGGACACTCCGCTGAGGCGCGACGCTTCGCCGATGCTGTAGGTTCGATGTGTCATGCCGCGGGTTGTGCAGCCTCCACCCAGTGGAGAGTCAAGGCTGGATTCCAGCTCTCGGAGATGATTACGGAATTGCGCTGGCGGAACTCAGTCGGTCAGCGCGATGGCGTGAACATGCCTTCCGTAATCCGGCTCTTTCCGATGCACCGAGCGGCGGTAGCTGTAGAAGCGTTCGTCGGAATAGGTGTCGACGCCGATGTCGTCGATCATCAGCACGCCGGCGTTTTCCAGCCGCATGCGGATGTAGCCGGCAAGGTCGAACATCGAATGGCCGGCGCGCTCGGAGGCAATGAAGTAGGCGGCATTGCCGGCGTCGGCATCCAGAAAACGTTCGACGAATTCGCCGCCGACCTCGTAGGAATGCTGGCGGATCAGGGGGCCGATCGCAGCGACCGTGCCGGTGCGGTCGGCGCCGAGTCTTTCCATCGCATCCACGGTGGATTCGATGATTCCGGTCAGCGCCCCCTTCCAGCCGGCATGGGCCGCGCCGATCACGCGGGCCGTGGGATCGACGAACAGGATCGGCCCGCAATCGGCTGCGGTGACGCCGATCGCAAGGCCTTCGGTGCGGGTGACCAGGGCGTCGGCGCGCGGCTTGTCCCCGGTCCAGGGGCCGGTCGCCACCACGGCATCGGGCGAATGGATCTGATGCACGCTGATAAAACGATCCGGTGCGACGCCCATCTGCTCGGCCATCCGGCGGCGATTTTCCGCGACGTGGGCGGCATCATCGTTCGAGCCGAGGCCGCCATTGAGGCCCTCGTAAATTCCGCCGGATACGCCGCCCTCGCGGGTGAAGAAAGCGTGGCGCAGGCCCGGAATGGCCGAAAGCAGCGACGATCCGTAGGTCATGACGCCTCTTCGTCGGCAGATTCCTGTTCGTCGGACAGGCCCGCGACAGAGGTGAGATGCGGCTCCGTGATCGCCAGCACCTTGAACATCGAGCCCATGCCGCCGCGGCCACTATCGGTCAGCCGCTTCAGCGCATTGGAAATATCGGCGGAAACTTCCGGTGTGGTCTTGCCCATCAGCGTCAATGCGCGGGTCTCGATGCCGAGCCGCTTGAGGAACTCGCCCTGCGTCACCGGACCGTGGGTGCGCGCGCCCATATCTTCGGCGGCGCGCACCAATGCCTGGAAATCGACATGAGCGGTCACGTCGGCCTGTCCTGGATTCTTCAGGGGATCGGTGAAGCTGTGGCGGGCGATGGCCTGGAAGGTGTCGCCGGCGTCGCTGCGCAGATGGCCGTAATCGATGATCAGCGCAGCGCCGTCCTGTTCGCGCACGCGCCTGGCGATCTTCATGATCTCGGCGTCGGGCCGCCATTCGAACACGGCGCCGATCGGGGCGGCACGCACCAGCGGCGGCAGCAGCACCTCGAAGCGGGGGGTCGGTTCGTCGGCGGCCGCGAATACCAGCTTGCCGCCGTCGTCGAGCTTGATCACGCGCTCATGCCAGCCGGTCTCACGCTTCACCACCTGGTGAATCGGCAGCACGTCGAAATACTCGTTGGCGAAAATGACCGCAGGGCCCTCGGGCACGTCGTCGATGCTGTCGTGCCAGCTGAGATTGCGCACGCCCGACAGCGTCGCGCTTTGCTTCTCGCGCAGCACCGGATTGATCTCGACGAGGTGTGTGCTGAGCGACTGATAGAGCGGCGGCAGCACCCGCAGCGCACGCAGCGCGTCCGCCATCATGGTGCCGCGGCCGGGCCCGAGCTCGACCAGCCGCAGCGTCGGCGGCGAGCCGATCGCCTTCCAGACCGAGGCGGCCCACAATCCGAGCAGTTCGCCGAACATCTGGCTTACTTCGGGCGCGGTGGTGAAATCGCCCTCCCGGCCGAGCGGATCGCGCGAGACGTAATAGCCGTGTTCGGGATGCATCAGGCACAATTCCATGTATCGCCAGACCGGCATCGGGCCTGACGATTGGATTAGCTTCCTGATCTCGGACTGCAGCGGCGAATATTCGGTCACGGCCTGCCTTGCCTTAAATGGACTTCTGCGAATGCTCCGGCGCCTTGCGCCATGCCATCACCATCAGGATGGCTCCGGCAATGATCATCGGCACCGACAACAGCATACCCATAGTTAGCCCGCCCCACAAAAATCCGAGCTGCGGGTCCGGCTCACGGAAGAACTCGCTTATTATTCGGGCAATTGCGTAGATCGCGATGAAGCTGCCGAGGATCAGGCCCGGCCGCTTCAGGGCGCCCATCCGAATCATGACCGCCAATATCGTAAACAGCAGGATGCCCTCGAGCGCCGCCTCATAGAGCTGGCTGGGGTGCCGCGGCAGCGGCCCGCCATTGGGGAACACCATCCTCCATGGCACGCTGGAATCGGCCGGCCGGCCCCACAATTCGCTGTTGATGAAGTTGGCGAGCCGCCCGAGGAACAATCCGATCGGCCCGACGCCGGTGGTGATGTCGCCGAGCGACAGGATCGAGATGCCGTGTTTGCGGCAGAACAGCATCACCGCGGCGACGCAGCCGAGGAAGCCGCCGTGAAACGACATGCCGCCGTTCCACAATTCGAAAATCTCGGCCGGGTGCTGCGCAAAATAGGCGGGATTGTAGAACAGCACGTAGCCGGTGCGGCCGCCGACGATGATGCCGATGGTGACCCACAGGATGAAATCGTCGAGCTGCACCAGCGTGATCGGCGCCGGCCCGCCCCATAATTTCTCGCTCTTGACCAGCGAACGCGCATAAATCCATCCCAGCACGATGCCGCCGATATAGGCCAGCGCATACCAGCGGATTGCGATCGGTCCGATCGAGAGCGCGATCGGATCAAATACCGGAAAGGCGATAGTGAGGAATTGCATCTGGCTCACAGGGCTTTGGTGTAGACGGCATAGGCCACGCCGAAGATCGGCGGGGGAGCCTTGTATCGGAATCTTGCGATCAGGTGGCGAGGTTGCGGCGATACAGCGCCAGCAGCCGCTCCCAATGCCGCTCGGCGGCGTCGCGGTGATAGACCGGCCGCTTCGGGAAGGCGAAGCCGTGATGGGTGCCGGGGAAAACCTCGACCTCGTTGTTCGATCCCTTCATGCCCTGCTTCAATTTCTCGATGATCTCGGCCGGCGCGTAGATGTCGGTTTCGGCGCAGGCGAAGTACAATTCAGCCTTGGTCTTGCCGGCGGCAATATGCGGGCTGTCCGGCTGGTCGGTCGCCAGATGCGTGCCGTAGATCGAGGCTGCGGCTTTCACCTGGTCCGGAAAATGCGTCGCCGCGTTGACCGCGTAGCGGCCGCTCATGCAGTAGCCGACGGTACCGACGATGGCGGTGTTCGCGGCCTTTTGGGTCGCGGCATAGGCGAGCAGGGCCTTGGTGTCCTCCATCACCATGGGAATATTGATCGAGGCCATGAACTCGAACATCCGCTTGCGCTCGGGCGCCTCAGGATCCGGCGGAATCGGCCCCAGCTCCATCACGCCGGAGCGGTAGTACATGTTGGGCAGCATCACGTAATAGCCTGACGTCGCGAGCCGCCGCGCCATGTCGCGCAGTTCCTCGCGGATCGCCGGCGCATCCATGTAGAACAGGATGACGGGAAACGGTCCGCCGCGCTCGGGATGGGTGATGAAAGTGGTGGTCTTGCCGTCCTTGGTCTGGATGTCGATCTGCTGGTCGATCATGTGCGTTTCTGTTTTCTGATTCTGGTTTTTGGGGGGCGGCGTTCGGTACGATTGCAAGGAAAGGAGGGCATGACAAGGCAAACGGACATCACCTTGGCGTTGAACGGCACTCTTGAACCCGGGCGTCTGGATCGCCATTGTCTTGGTGGAAGCAGATCCAGTTGCAGCGACCGGAGCGTTTAGCGATGACCCAGACCAACAATCGGTTTTTCGACGAGATCGGCCGTTTGATGAACGACGCTGCCGGCGCCGCCCAGGGCGTCAAGCGCGAGGTCGATGCGGTCGTTCGCAACCAGGCCGAACGCATCCTGCGCGACCTCGACCTCGTCAAGCGCGAGGAGTTCGACGCGGTCAAGGACATGGCCCGGCTGGCGCGCGAGGAAAACGAGGCGCTGAAGACCCGGATCGCGGCGCTGGAAGCCAAGATCGGCATTTCGCCGCCCGCGCCCGGTCCGGACAACCCGAAGACGGACTTCTAGGACTCGGCCAGGTACGGTCTCTCCGTTCGTTCGTCCGTACGGGGCAGCGGGCAGGGAGAGGGCACACAATGCTGCCTGCCCCTGCGTCCAGAGCCCGCAGAAAAATCCCCTGATTTCCTTGTCATTTTGGCGCTTTGGGGCTAAAAGCCCGCCACGTCCGCAGCCCCCGCACCCCTGGAGGCTTGCTGTCGGACGCTACCGGGCCGCGTTGCGGCCTTTAACTTTTTAGAAAACAAGGACTTAACACGATGGCGACCGTCAAGGAATTGAAGGCGACCGCGCGTCCGCAGAGCGGCAAGGGGGCCGCCCGGGCAGAGCGTCGCGCCGGGAGAGTTCCCGGAGTGATCTATGGCAACAACCAGCCCCCCGTGACCATCTCGGTCGACGATGCCGAACTGCGCCAGCGCATTCTGGCCGGCCGGTTCCTGACCACGATTTACGACATCGATCTCGAGGGCAAGAAGCACCGCGTGATTCCGCGCGACTTCCATCTCGATCCGGTGCGTGACTTCCCGCTGCATGTCGACTTCATGCGGCTCGGTGAAGGCGCCACCATCCGCGTCAGCGTTCCCCTGCATGTGGTCAACGGCGAAGTCTCGCCCGGCGTCAAGCGCGGCGGTACGGTCAACATCGTCACCCACACCATCGAACTCGAGTGTTCGGTCGACAATATTCCGCAGTACATCGAGGCCGATGCCAGCACGCTGGAAATCAGCCACTCGCTGCATCTGTCCGACATCAAGCTGCCCGCTGGCGTGAAGTCGCTGTCGCGTGAAGATGCGACGCTCGTGACCATCGTGCCGCCGTCCGGCTACGCCGAAGAACTCAAGGCGGCTGCGGCGGCTGCTGCTGGCGGTGCTGCGGCTCCCGGTGCTGCTCCGGCGGCGGGTGCGGCTGCTGCGCCCGCAGCGGGTGCTGCTGCTCCGGCGGCTGGTGCGAAGGCGCCCGCGGCTGGCGCCAAGGCGCCTGGCGGCGACAAGAAGAAGTAAGCGAACGCGGGATGCCGCGTCATGCGCCTGTTTGTCGGCCTCGGTAATCCCGGCGCGAAGTACGCGAACAACCGGCATAATATCGGTTTCGCGGTCGTCGATGAAATTGCGCGGCGTCATGGTTTCGCACCATGGCGCCGCCGTTTTCAGGGCGAGACGTCGGAAGGCACGCTGGAGCGCGAGCGCGTGGTCCTGCTCAAGCCCACGACCTATATGAACGAGTCCGGGCGCGCGGTGCAGGAAGCCGCGAACTTCTTCAAGCTCGGGGTCGGCGAGATCATCGTGTTTCAGGACGAGCTCGAACTGCCGGCGGCGAAAGTACGCGTCAAGGTCGGTGGCGGCATTGCCGGCCATAACGGGTTGCGCTCGATCTCCTCGCATATCGGCAACGACTATCGCCGGGTGCGGCTCGGGATCGGTCATCCCGGCGTCAAGGAACTGGTGCACAGCCACGTGCTGTCGGATTTCGCCAAGAGCGATCGGCCCTGGGTCGAGGCGCTGTGCGAGGCGGTCGCCGACAATGCCGGACTACTTGCGACGAACCACGACTCGTCGTTTCAGAACAAGGTGCATCTGGCGCTGCAGTCCAAGGGATTTTTCGACAAGGGCGATGACGGCGCTGCGTAACGCGCCGCCGACCGCCAGCAACAGACTTCAGGACACGTCATGGGATTCAAATGCGGTATCGTAGGCCTGCCCAATGTCGGCAAGTCGACGCTGTTCAACGCGCTGACCGAGACTGCCGCGGCGCAGGCGGCGAATTATCCGTTCTGCACCATCGAGCCGAATGTCGGCGAGGTGGCGGTGCCTGATCCCAGGCTCGACAAACTGTCCGCGATTGCCAAGTCGGCCCAGATCATCCCGACGCGGCTGACCTTCGTCGATATCGCGGGCCTGGTGCGCGGTGCCTCCAAGGGCGAGGGCCTCGGCAACCAGTTCCTCGCCACCATCCGCGAGGTCGACGCGGTGGCGCATGTGGTGCGCTGCTTTGAGGATTCCGACATCACCCATGTCGAAGGCAAGATCGCGCCGCTGGCTGATATCGAGACCATCGAGACCGAGCTGATGCTGGCCGATCTCGACAGCCTCGAGAAGCGCGTCGACAATCTTACCAAGAAGGCCAAGGGCAACGACAAGGACGCCAAGGAACAGCTCGACCTCGTCAACCGCGCGCTGGTGCTTCTGCGCGACGGCAAGCCGGCGCGGTTCCTCGAACGCAAGGCGGAAGAAGAGCGTGCCTTTGGCATGCTTGGCCTGTTGACGTCGAAACCGGTGCTGTACGTTTGCAACGTCGAGGAAGGCTCGGCCAAGGACGGCAACAGCTTTTCCAAACAGGTGTTCGAGCACGCCAAGAAAGAGGGTGCGGTCGCGGTGGCGATTTCGGCCAAGATCGAATCCGAGATCGCGACGCTGTCACGCGAGGAGCGCGTCGAGTTCCTCGATACGCTCGGCCTCGAAGAGGCCGGCCTCGACCGCCTGATCCGCGCCGGCTACCAGCTGCTCGACCTCATTACCTACTTCACCGTCGGGCCGAAGGAGGCCCGCGCCTGGACCATCAACCGCGGCACCAAAGGGCCTGCGGCGGCCGGCGTAATCCATACCGATTTCGAAAAGGGCTTTATCCGCGCCGAGACCATCGCCTATGCCGACTATGTCGCGCTGGGTGGCGAAGCCGGCGCGCGCGATGCCGGCAAGCTGCGGCTGGAAGGCAAGGAATACGTCGTCGCTGACGGCGACGTCATGCATTTCAGGTTCAATACCTAAGCATGAACCGGAAAAGTGGGTACCGGTTTTCCGAACGGATCATGCTCGAACAAGAAATAAAGCGGGATGACTGTTAGTCATCGCGCTTAATGCGTCTGGCCCTGGTCGCGGATCGCTCCGAGGTGCTCGTTGATGCGGAACACGATCAGGATGAATTCTGCGGCGATGCGTGAGAACACCACGCCGACCACGACGCTGGCGATCGAGGACAGCAGCACGATGAATCCGCCGAACGGGCTGATCGCCATCGCAGCGAGGCCGGAGAAAATGCCGGATATGCCGAACAGCACGATCAGGCCGATCACCAGCCAGTAAAAGGTCTTGATGATCGTGGGCGTGATAAAGCGGTCCCACTGAAACAGGTCCTGAAAATCGAACATCGGTGGTTCTCCCGGCAAGTCGAAAAGTGATTCGCGTCCAGCCTCGCTCCTGAGCGCACAGGGCCTAGCTCCGAATGCGGTCCCGAGCAAGCCGAAGACGCGCACCGGTTGCAACGGTGTTCGCCCGTCGGGCACGAGCCATGCGGGTGGGCGGCTTGAGATTGCTGCAAATAACGGCCACAATCGGGCTTCCGCACTGTAAAATCCCATCATGACAACGCTCACCTTCGAAGATTTCAAACCCGGCCATTTCGGTACGTTCGGACCGCGCCACGTCACGCGCGAGGAGATCCTGGCTTACGCTGCGGAGTACGACCCGCAGCCGATGCATCTGGACGAAGCGGCCGCAGCCAAGTCGATGCTGAAGGGCCTCTCCGGGTCGGGCTGGCATCTTTGCTCGATCATGATGCGGATGATGTTCGACGGCTTCATCGGCCGCACCGCGTCGATGGGCTCGCCGGGCGTCAACGAGATGCGCTGGCTGTCACCTCTGCGGCCGGACGATGATCTGACGCTCGATATCGAGGTCGCGGAGGCGCGAGTTTCGCGCAGCCGTCCCGAGACCGGCATCGTGACGTTCAAGGGCGTGGTCAAGAACGCCGCCGGCGTGACGCTGTGCGAGATGGTGTCGCCGATCATCGTGCGCCGTCGCGCCGATGCCGCGGCGGAATAGGATCTTCGATGCGTTTCTTTGAGGACATTGAAATCGGTTCGCGGCGTGAACTCGGATCGTTCACTTTCACGGCCGAGCTGATCAAGCAATTCGCCGCGCAGTTCGATCCGCAGGCGTTTCACCTCGACGAAGAGGCGGGACGCCAATCGCTGTTCGGCGGGTTGGCGGCGTCGGGATGGCATGTCGGCTCTGTCTGCATGAAGCTACTGGTCGCCGACGGCCAGCGCCTGACGCGGGAGGCCGTCGCGCGTGGCGAGGAAGTCGCGGTCTGGGGACCGTCGCCCGGCTTTCGCGAACTGCGCTGGATCAGGCCGGTATTGGCCGGTGACACCATCAGTTTTTCGAGTGTCGTCGAAACCAAGCGCACGTCGGACAAGCGTCCCGAATGGGGCATCCTGCAGGCCCGCAATACCGGCGCCAACCAGCGCGGCGAACAGGTGTACTCGTTCTTGGCCACCGCGTTCGTGCCGCGGCGGAATCCTGGTTCCTGACCCGAGCCGGTATGCTTAGCGAACCGCTTCTTGGTCCGGGCGCCGTTTACCATTCTGCGAAGCAATTTATTTGCTAACACATTTTGAACTTTCTGCCTGCCATATGAGACTGAGGGGAAGTACCGAGGGGATGACCATGGCAGATCGCAGCCACCTGAAACTTGTCGGCTTTATTTTCGCTACCATCACGCTCGGCGTGATGCTGACCACCGTGATGGTGGTGAAGGGTTATGCCGATGGCGGCTACACGCTCGAGAGCACGTCGTCCGTCCAATAAGGTCAGGCTTTGCTAACCATGGCGCTGGATCGTACCAGCACTTGGAACCGCGCGACCTTAAAGCTGTGCCTGCCCGTCGCCGTGTCAGCTGTTCCAGATCAGCGTCATCAGCACCACCGCAACCGTCAGCAGTCCGACGAACCGGACCATGAGCGTGCCCATGCCATGTGCCGAATGCGGCAGTGGATGGGTGTTGTTGGGCTGACTGTTTTGCATCTCGTATCCCTGGAAGTTTGCCTACCGTTGGTGGCGGCACCCGTCCCTTGATCCCGACGCGCTGCTTATAAAGTTCAAAACAGCCACATATCAAACAAAACCGCCGCCTTCTGTTGAAGAAGACGGCGGGTGTAGGATTTTTGCAACGGTCTGGAATCAGTAGAAGATCCCGGATCAGCTGTTGCGCAGCCCATCGGCGGCGCGCTTCCACTGCGTGACGTTGTCGGCGATCATGCGCGTCGACTTCATCGCCGCCTGGCTGAGCTGCGCATAGCCGGAGATTTCGCGCTGAACGCGCTGGCCTTCGGCATGCAAGAGATCGCGCAGGCTTTCGAGTTCCGAAATCAGCTTCTCGATTTCAGCAAGCGAGGTGCCGGCGACGCGCTGGATCAGCGAGTTGACGTTGTTGACGGTGGCTTCCGCGGTGGCATCGAGCGGCACAGTTTCCGCGGCACCGGCCGGCGGACGGCGCAGATAGGCGATGTCGTTGCGGACGAAGTCGCGGATCCCGGCCTCGACTTCCGAGACCGCGGCGAGGTTGCTGTCGACGGCATCCTCAGTTGATTCAACTTGTTCGGTTCGATTGGTAGCGTTCATCGGCCATTCCTCTGTTTCGCGAAAAGCGAGCGCGGACGTCCCCCGCACGACGAAGTGAAGCGTTCCTATCAGTAGTGTGGAATTTGTCTGCATCTGGGCCAATATGCGGCAATGCTGCATCATTCTGAAAAGGATTGGCGAAGAGGCGCAGGGGCTTACCAGCTGCGCTTGAAGCCTGCGCCAAAGCTCTTGTTAACGACGCCCGACGGGGTCTCGCCGACCGAACCCGAGATGGTGACGCCGTCGAACAGTTTCTGTTCGGCGCCGACCTTGCGCAGCCATTTGTCGTCCGAGGTCGACAGCGTCTGGCCGGCCACGAAGCTGGTGCCGGTATCGGCGATGCTCAGTCGCGCCGACTGGTCGGTCTCATAGCTGCGGGTCGGATGGCTGATGATGCCGGGCACCGGAACGATACCCTGCTGGATCAGATTGTAGCCATTCTGCAGCGTGAGCGAGTATTGCTCGCTGAGCGGCAGCGATTTGCTCAGGGAGGTGCCGAGCCTGCTCTGGTCCGCCCCGGGATCGACGCGGGCTTCGACTGACGTCTTGTCCCAGATCGAGCCGACACCCGGCGCTGTTATCGCGGCCCAGGCGGTGCCGGACGATTGCGGCAGGCTGCCGCCATTGGCGAGCTTTTCCGACAGTAATTCCTGGGCCGTCAGCGTGCCTTGCCGGGCAACCGTCATGTCGGCGCCGATCCGCGCGTCCCAGAACGGGGTCAGCGTCTGCTTGACCGACACGGCGGAGCTGCCGTTCGCCTTTTCGTTCGCCGACCAGGCCGTGTCCGGGCTGGTCGCGGCTTTCGACGCGGCGCGGGTCTTGGCGGCAGGCCCGGTCAGGGGCGCGGCATCGAGATCGAGCTGGCTCCAGTCGAGCTTGGAGACGTCGATATCCTTCATGATATCAGGGTCATTGACATCAGGCGCTACCGCGACGCCAGGCGCCGCTGCGACGTCGGGGGCCGCTTCTTCCGCCGGCTCTTCGGTATCTTCATCGGCGGGCGGCGTTTGCGCCGCCACGGCCAGCACCGCGCCCAGACTGAAGCCGGCCACCAGCAACGGCAGCCTTATCCAGCCAAATCGTGTCGTGGAAGTCATAACCCGCCCGCATTCCAAATCAGGTGCAGAATGCGTTGGCGGTGGTACGAAATTATGGCGAGGGCGCATTCGCGCGCCCTCGCACTCCGTCATGTCCGGGCCACAGCGCCGAGTGCAGCTTCGCAAGCTCGATCAAGCGCGAAGCGCGTCGATACGCCTTTGTCGCAACCACGTCTTCCAGGGGCTGTGAGGAGGACGTGGGTCCCCGCGATCTCCAGCGCGAAGACGCGCTTCGCGCTTTGGCCCGGCCATGACGAAACGGATTGGTGCGGGCTAACTAGACCGCCATTCGCGGCAGATGGATGGGATAACCCACCGCCTGCTCGACCAGGTCGAAGGTGTCGACCAGCACCCGGAGGTTGGTCAGCTTGCCGGCCTTGAACTGCGCGAAATGCGCAACCCGCAGGCTGATCGGCTTGTTGGAATCCAGCGCGGTCAGCGAATAGCGCATCATCGAGGCGGCGGAATCGACCCCCAGCATGATCGACTCGCGGTCGAAGCGATGGACGCGGATGTTCTCGGCGATCTGCCGGATCACCTCGATCACGGCCGCCTTGCCCCGGCGCGAACCGAAGAACGGAAACATGTCGATCGGGCCATAGATCGCCCAATCGACGTCCTCGTCGAGCAGGGCTTCGAGATCGGCGGGCTGGCGTTCATTGATCGCACGATGCAACGCGCGCGAAAAACGCCAGAGACTATGCTCTGTCATTTGATTTCGTCCTTGAAACTGATTCAAACGGCAACGGCCCAGGGGGCGTCCGCGTCGACGCCGTGCAGTTGCTAAATTCTCGCCGCTAAATTCATTCGTACACTAACAATAGGCGTTTTTCGCTAAAATACAACCGACGTTTTTGCATTGCACAAATGCAGGATTTTCCGTGTTTTTACCGCCCCTGGCGCCGCTTTTACCGCTCCCGGCGGCGCACCGGCTCGCGCTCGATGGCGATTTCGGCGTCCTTGATTGCGATCACGCCGAACAGCAAAGCGCCCGCGATGCCGCCGATCGCGGCGCCCAGCGGCATGAAGGTGAAGAACACCAGCATGCCGTTATAGCCCTCAAAACTCGTGACTTTAAAGATTTCGACCCAGGCCAGCCCGGCCCCGATTCCAAGCGCTGCACCTCCCAGCGCCCCCAACGCCAAACCAAGCAGAGCCAGCAACGCGATCTTCATATGTTCTTCTGTCCCGGAAAAAGCCTTGTGGTGTGTCGCCGCCGGGGCGGTGAGGTTCAACGTCGCCGGGAAAATAAGGCGGGCTGTCATTCCGGGATGGTCCGCAGGACCAGACCTCAGGTGCGCAATTGCGCACCATAGTTCGATGCTTTGCATCGCCCCGGAATGACGTCGTCTAGATTTCTACCAGCCTCTCTCCCCTCAGGATCGCGCTGACATCGCGCTCCAGCACCTGCTCGACCATGTCGAAGGTGTCGATGATCTCGCGGATCTGGGCGATGCGGCCGTCGCGGAAGGTATAAAACGCCGCGATGTCGAACTGCACCATCCGCTGATTGCTGCGCTTGCGGAAGAACACCCGGATGTTCGCCGCCACCCTGTCGCCCTCGGCGACCAGGATCGGCACCTCGCAGCGCATCTCGGAATAGCGGGCGCGGACGGTTGTCCACATCTCGCGCATCGCGGCGGTGCCCCGGCGATGTCCCATGTGGGGAAGCAGATCGACCGGGGCGTTGGCGACGAACGCGACATCGTCGGTGCAGCGCGCCAGCGACCCCTCGATGTCGCCGGCATAGTAGACGTCGAGGAAATTCAGTAGGCGCTGCCGATGCAGGTCCGCGGTCATCCAGTCTTTCTCCGCCGAGTTTCAACCTGCCCCGCGGGCGGCCGATCCCACAGCGAACGCCATAACACAGCGGCCGATCCGCAAAAGCAGGCACAAAGTCTGACGTCGCCAGCGTGGAAACGGTTCACTACCGTGAGCTGTGGTTGGTCAACCTGCGCTTGTCCTGGCCGGCGCGGCTAAGCGGTGTGTGAATTGTGGATTCGAATTTCAAAGAGCGAGGACGACGCAGTTATTGCGGACGACGCGGATATAGTTTCGCATTCTCGCGACGCATTGCGCCCGAGCTTTGCTGGAAACTTCTCGCCCTCGAAATCAGAGGGCGCAGGGAATGCCGGATGCGCGCTGCACCCGCGGTCTCGTGTGCGAATTGTGCTAAGTAGGCTGCACACGAGCATACAGGGCAGCGGAGAGCATCCGACATTCCCTGCGCAATGGCTTTACGGCTTATAACGTGCTCTCCCCGGTGAGACGGCCTCTATTGCCACCGTCGTCCCTCGGAAGCGTTAGCTCCCGCAGGACTTGACGCCGTTACGGGCGCCAGGACCACACGCTTTCGCCGTACGCTTCAGCCGCGACCGTCAATCGCAACCTCAGCGTCCACCGCAACCCGCCCCTCGTCGTGACGACGGCCGACGCCCCTCTGAGTGGGACGGGATGGATGAGAATGTGCCGGTGATTTGGGTCCATGGGAAGCAGAATATTTTTGATTTTCGGAAATTTTGGGCTTGACATGATTTCCGTAAATCAGAAGTGATTTGCCCGTCGTGCCGTTTTGCCGCAGCTGACCACTATTGTAATCGTCGTCCCGGCCTAGTGCGCAATTGCGCACGGGGGCCGGGACCCATACCCACCAGCGGCAATCGGTACAGACGCTGGTCGTTATCTTCTTCACCAACGTCCGCCGCGGCGTATGGGTCCCGGCCTTCGCCGGGACGACGTAAGTCACCCCTGCGGGCCCACCTTGCGCGTGACGAGATCGATGATGAATTTGCCGCGCTTCTCGTAGCCTTCAGGCACATAGGCCTCGCCGCGCGAGAGCTTGCCGAAAATTTCCTTCGGCCTGGGAAACCCCTTGCGGCAGGCCTTCCCGATCGTTGCCGCGTCGGCATGGCGAACCGTCACGGTCACTGTCTGCGGCCGCGGCCCGGCCTTGATGTCGGAGATCTCGAAATATTTCGAACGTTCCTTGCAGGTGACGACGTTGGCGCCATAGGCGCGGATGGAATCCACCGCGGTGATCAGAAAATCCGGGGAGATGCTGACGTTCTTGCTGTAGTCCTGGGTGAACACGAACTCCGCGACGCCGGTTTCCAGATTGCCCTGGCCGATATGGCCGGTGATGCACATCAGCCAATCCTGTTGCGCGCTCTTCGCCAGAGTGATGCAGTCATTGACCTGCGAACCCGGTTGAAAACTCCTGAAGATGGTCTTGCCGCCGCTCTGCTCGAACACGACGGCGCCGCCATTATCGGTCGCGTGCGGCTCGCATCCGCTCTCGTAATTGACCACCAGCAGGAGATTGCCCGCGGCGATGAACCTTCCGCTATGGCGATCGCTGGTCAGCTTGACGTCGCATTCGCGGTTTCCCGCGTCAGGATAATTCCTGGCCCGCGTGCAGGTCGATTCCTTGATGTCGGCGGCGTCGCAAAACGTCGACAGCAGCGCACGGTCGGCATCGTCAGCGCGAGCCGGGCTGGCGAACAGGCAGGCGCCGGCAAGGGCCAGCGCGACGACGGCAGGAAACTGTTTCGGCATCGGGCGGATCATGCTTTCGGTCGGCGGGAACAATTAGCTCATGTCGGCTTGGTCGGTGCAAGGCGGGGCCGCGTTCACGCCGGGAACGAGTACGGCCTGTCCCGCGTTTCTCCTGCCATACAATGGAGAATCTGATGACCAAACCGCTTGAAAAAACCATTACGCCCGTTCCCGAGGAGAACAGGAGTCACAAGGGCCCCGGCAGCACGCCGACTGTGCCCGTCGATACCACCAAGGGCCATCGCGACGACGAGAAGAACAACATCCGCGAGCAGGGCGACCATGGGAATATGACGCAGAACACGAGTAACAGAAGGTCGGGGTAATCGCTTCAACCTCGCCCCGCTTGCGGGGAGAGGTCGGATTGCGAAGCAATCCGGGTGAGGGGGTACAGGTGTCTCGAAAATTCCCGTTCGGAGAGAGGCCCCTCACCCCGACCCTCTCCCCGTAAGAACGGGGAGAGGGAGAAGACCGAGCCCGGATCGTTCGGCGTGACACGCATCACGTCACACCCCAGCGCGACCACCTATCCTGGCGGCATCAACGTCCCCAAGGGGACCACAGGAAGCCGCCGCCATGAACGCCATCACCGCCCCGAAATCCAGCTCGCGGAACCGTCTCGAAGGTTTCGTGCTGACCGCGCTGTTCCAGGGCTTCCCCACCTTCGCCGCGGCCGCGCTGATGCTCAAGCTCGTCGGCAGCCACGAAATCGTCGGCCAGCGCTACGGCGCCGCCATCTTCGTCGTGCTGGCCGCGCTGTTTTACGCGCTGTTGACGCCGTGGCTCGCACGCAAATTCCCGAAGCGGTTCGGGCAGGGCTTCGAACCGCTGTTCTTCGACGCCAGCCTGTCCTTTATCGAAAAGATCGCGCGCTGGCGGACCCAGCCGGTGACCTCGCTGCAACTGGTAACCAACGTGATGCTGCTGTCGCTGCTGGCGGTGGGGATCGCGAGCGTGGGGTAGGGCTCGTCATTCCGGGGCGATGCGAAGCATCGAACCCGGAATCCATTACCACGATTGTGAGTATGGATTCCGGACAGCCGCTTCGCGGCTTCCGGAATGACGACTTAATGATTGATCGCTACCTCTTCTTCCACCCACCCCGATGCCCCGGCGCACCGCCACTGGAACGCGGTGCCGGCCCGAACTCGGGGCCTGATTGCCGCGAGTCGGTGGGTTGGAAGATTTTGGTGCTGCCGCCGATGTCGGGCTTGCGCGGCTTGGCGCCGCTGGGGCGGTAGGGCAGGGATTCCGGGCCGTGCATTTCGTCGAGATGGGGTTTGTGGACTTTGGAGGTGGAGGGACCGCCCGTGCCGACAGATTTCACCCCACCCCGCGCGCCTGCGGCGCGCGACCCTCCCCCTCCAGGGGAGGGTGAAGAGAAGCCGCCGCGCTTCTTCGAGGCGCTGGCCGGTAAATTCGCGGAGTCGCCGTATTTCTTCGTGCCCGCGTACGCACCAGCCTTTGCCGCCACCCCGCGCTGCTTGATGGTGGGATCGTCCACCACCGCAAGCTCTGTCGCGCGGAGGCGTTTGACTTCGTCGCGGAGTCTCGCGGCTTCCTCGAAGTTCAGGTCGGCGGCGGCTTCGCGCATTCTTGTTTCGAGATCGTTCAGCACGGTCTCGAAATTGTGGCCGATTGAGATGACGTCGTCGGCCATGCCGCCGTCGCCGATTTCCACCAGCACATGGTCGCGCTCGTAGACGCTGTTCATGATGTCGCCGATGGATTTCTTGATGCTTTCGGGCGTGATGCCGTGGGCGGTGTTGTATTCGACCTGCTTTTCGCGGCGGCGGTCGGTCTCGGCGATGGCGCGCTCCATCGAGCCGGTCATCTGGTCGGCGTAGAGGATCACCTTGCCGTCGACGTTGCGCGCCGCGCGGCCGATGGTCTGGATCAGCGAGGTCTCGCTGCGCAAAAAGCCTTCCTTGTCGGCGTCGAGGATCGCGACCAGCGCGCATTCGGGAATGTCGAGGCCCTCGCGCAGCAGGTTGATGCCGACCAGCGCGTCGAACGCGCCGAGACGGAGATCCCTGATGATCTCGATGCGCTCAATCGTGTCGATATCAGAGTGCATGTAGCGCACGCGAATACCCTGCTCATGCAGATATTCGGTGAGGTCTTCCGCCATTCGCTTTGTCAGCACCGTGATCAGCGAGCGATAACCGGCCTGCGCGGTGGCGCGGACTTCGCCGACGAGATCGTCGACCTGCGTGCGGGCGGGGCGGATGTTGACCGGCGGATCGATCAGGCCGGTGGGGCGGATCACCTGTTCGACGAACACGCCGCCGCTCTCGTTCAGCTCCCAGCCTGATGGCGTCGCCGACACCGCGACCGATTGCGGGCGCATCATGTCCCACTCCTCGAAGCGAAGCGGGCGGTTGTCCATGCAGGAGGGCAGCCGAAAACCGTATTCGGCCAGCGTCGCCTTGCGCCGAAAATCGCCTTTGAACATGGCGCCGATCTGCGGCACCGTGACATGGCTTTCGTCGGCGAACACAAGCGCGTTGTCGGGGACATATTCGAACAGCGTCGGCGGCGGCTCGCCGGGGCGGCGGCCGGTGAGGTAGCGCGAATAGTTCTCGATGCCGGCGCAGCTTCCCGTGGCTTCCATCATTTCGAGATCGAAGGTGGTCCGCTGCTCCAGCCGCTGCGCTTCCAATAGCCGGCCCTGGTTGTTGAGCTGGTCGAGCCGCAGCTTCAATTCCGATTTGATCGACTTGATCGCCTGCACCAGCGTCGGGCGCGGCGTCACATAGTGCGAATTGGCGTAGATCTTGATGAATTCGAGATCGTCCTGCTTGTGGCCGGTGAGCGGATCGAACTCCTCGATATTTTCGACGGTGTCGCCAAACAGGTTCACGCGCCAGGCGCGGTCTTCATAGTGGGCCGGGAAAATGTCGATGACGTCGCCGCGCACACGGAAGGTGCCGCGGGTGAAATCGGCCTGGGTGCGCTTGTATTGCAGGGCGACGAGGTCGGCGATCAGCTGCCGCTGGTCGATGCGCTCGCCCTTCTTCAGCGCGAAGGTCATCGCGGTGTAGGTCTCGACCGAGCCGATACCGTAGATGCACGACACGGACGCGACGATGATGACGTCGTCGCGCTCCAGCAGCGCGCGCGTCGCCGAGTGGCGCATGCGGTCGATCTGCTCGTTGATCGAGGAGTCCTTTTCTATGTAGGTGTCGGTGCGCGGTACATAGGCTTCGGGCTGGTAGTAGTCGTAATAGCTAACGAAATATTCCACCGCGTTGTCGGGGAAGAAGCTCTTGAACTCGCCATAGAGCTGCGCCGCCAGCGTCTTGTTCGGCGCCAGAATGATGGCGGGGCGCTGCGTCGCCTCGATCACCTTGGCCATGGTGTAGGTCTTGCCGGAACCGGTGACGCCAAGCAGCACCTGGGTGCGGTCGCTGCGGCTGATGCCCTCGACCAATTCCTTGATCGCGGTCGGCTGGTCGCCCTTCGGCTCATACTCGGACTTGATCTCGAAGCGCACGCCGCCTTCGGATTTTTCCGGACGGGGCGGGCGGTGCGGCGTCCAGACCTTCACGCCGCCGCCCTCGCCCTTGAATTCCGGGCGGCCCTCGCGGATCAGATCTTCCAGCGCATCGGCCGTGGCCTGCACACCGAGCGCCTCCATCTTGTTGCGCGGCGGCCGCGCCAGCGCAGCGGCGTCCTCTTCCTCGGTGGTGAAGCCGAATTGCTTGGCGAGTTCCGGATCGAGCGTCGGGATCGTGGCGGAGGTGCCGTAATTGGCTTGCGGGGCTTCGTCGAGGCCATCCGGGTTGCTTCGTGCGCCCGGCGGCTGCGGATTCGGGCGCAGCGGTTGCGGATAGGGATCGGCGGAACTCGGCGGGAAGTTCTTGGGCGTCGACGATCGCGCGCGATGCACGGCGGCTTCGCCGCCGGAACGGCGGTCCTTCGAATTATCCGGCGGCGGCTGCAGGCCGGTGCCCGAGCCCATGCCGGCATCGCCGCGGTTGATCGCGGGATTGAGCAGTTCCGCCAAAGCGGGACCGATCGGCTGAACTTCCGGCCGAGAAGCCTTAGAACTCGGGGCTTTGGATTTCGGGGTTTTGCCGGATTTTTTGGGGGAGTCGGGTTTCTTCGCCATGGGGCGAATATGGGGCCAATCGGCGCGCGAAAAAAGGGCAAAGCCGGCGCTGATTCACCTCGTCATGCCCGGCCTTGTGCCGGGCATCCACGTCTTGGCTGCATGTGTCAAAAAGACGTGGATGGCCGGGACAAGCCCGGCCATGACGGTGTTGACTATTCCAATGTCAGCAGATGTCAGCGTCAGGCGAAGACGTCGCTGGACTCCTGAACCGACGCGGCAGGCGAATCGGCCTTGACGATGTCGAGATGGATGCCGCCGCACTTCGTGCAGCGCATGGTCAGTATTCGGCGCCGGCCTTGCCGGGGATGATGCGCAGCACGGCGAGGGAGGCGCTGCATTGCGGGCAGTTCGACATCACCTGCCTGGATGGCTGCGCCGGCGGATTTGGTTCGGGGGACTGTATCGCAGCCGCCTGTTTCAGAGCGACGCCGCCGTGTAGCGCTGCCGGTTGTGGTCGATATGGGCTTTCGCATCCGCGATCGCCGCTTCCGGATCGGACCATGCAAAGCCGACTTCGAGCGTCGGAAACGACAAGCCATCGATGACGACCGGCGCGAGATCGGCTCGTTGTATCCTGGCGTGCCATTGCCCGCTCCCCGCTTCGAACGACTGAATTTCAAAGCCGCCGTAAATCATGGCTGAACTCCCGGGATCACGATCGCCCCCGCGATCATCCGGGCCTGAGCAGACCATGGTTTTTCGACGGCCGGTGTGAACCGGTTCACATCTCGCGGATTTTTGCGGAAGCGGGAACTTCAGCGGCGGGCGGCAATGTGATCGGCGAGCACGGCGGCATCGTCGCCGACGCCCGACAAAAAGGCGGAATACAGCTTCGACAGATAGGGCAGGCCGAGGAAGTAGAGCCCCGGCACCTCTGACACGCCACCCCGATGGACCGGTTCCCCGCTGCCATCCCTGACCGGAAGGTCGATCCAGCTGAAATCGACGCCGTAGCCGGTGGCCCAGATCACCGCATGGATGTCCGACTTGCCGAGGTCGAGCCGCCGGATCGGGTCGGTGACGCAGGGCGGGTCGGCCAGCACGGTACGGGCGGCGGGGTCCGCGGGCAGATCGAGGCCGTGCTGTTCGACGTGGGCGTCCAGCATGTCGAGGAAGCCGGAATAATAGAGATCCCCGTTGGCGAGATTCTCGGCGAGACCAGGGGCAATATCGAGCACGCCGTCGCGCGCCGCCTGCACCCGTCCCAGCAGCGTGATGCCGTCGGCGGCGAATCGACGGAAGTCGATGGTGTAGCCGCCATAGGCGCCCGTGATCGAGGGGTTGACCCGGATCGGCCCGCGCTGCTCCGCCGTCATGTCGAACAGGCGAAGGGCGCCGAACCACCAGGTCAGGTCCTGCCCACGATAGCGGCGCGGCATCCTGGTGTGCTGGCCGACCGAAAGAAAAACGCGGCGGCCGGCGCGATGCAGTTCGTCGGCGATCTGCGCGCCCGACGCGCCCGCGCCAACCACCAGCACGGCGCCCGGTGGCAGCTGGCCCGGATTCCGGTAGCTGCTGGCATGGACCTGAAACACCGGATGATCGCGCAGCAGATCCGGCATCAGCGGCTGCTGATAGGGCCCGGTCGCGACGACGACGTTGTTGGCCTCGATGGTGCCATCCGTGCTCTCGGCGATAAAGCCGGCGTCGCCGCGCTTCAAATGCGTCACCTCGACGCCGCAGCGGATTGGCGGCGCGATGAATTCCGCAAAGGCGTCGATGAACTCCACGATCTTGCCTGATGTGGCGAAGGCGTCGGGATCGCTGTGCGGAAAGGCAAAATCCGGCAGTTGCACCGACCAGTTCGGAAACTGGAATTTCAGCCCGTCCCAGCGCTCGCTGCGCCAGCGCTCGGCGATGCGCGCCCGCTCCAGCACCAGATGCGGGATGCCGCGCTGCTTGAGCCGGTAGCTCATGACAAGCCCGGCCTGGCCGCCGCCGATCACAAGCGTGTCGATGCGTTCAATTGGCATGGCGCGGGCCTTTGCGGCGGGCGGCGGGTTCGGCGGCCGCGCGGATAATCCAGCGCCGGAACGCGACGAAGTCGCGCTGGCCCGTGCGGAATTCGCGATAGACCAGGTACCAGCGCATGCCCTTGGGCACGCTCAGCGCAAACGGCGCCACCAGCCGTCCGGCGGCGAGGTCGTCGTCGATATAGGGGCGGATGCCCATCGCGATGCCGAGGCCGTCGACCGCGGCCTGCAGCGCCTGGCCGTAGAACTGAAACTCCGGTCCGCGCGCGCTGACGCGGGCGACGCTTGCCGCCTTCAGCCATGACGGCCAATCGTCGGGCGAA
Source organism: Bradyrhizobium sp. AUGA SZCCT0177 (assembly GCF_018130125.1). Taxonomy (NCBI): domain Bacteria; kingdom Pseudomonadati; phylum Pseudomonadota; class Alphaproteobacteria; order Hyphomicrobiales; family Nitrobacteraceae; genus Bradyrhizobium; species Bradyrhizobium sp. AUGA SZCCT0177. The sequence continues at coordinate 23,824 of NZ_JAFCMA010000053.1, forward strand.
TGCGCAACGCGCAGCAGCGTGGGCCCCTTCAGATCGCCGGGCCGCTTGAGCGAGCTGGCAAGGCGGGGCGCGCAGACCGGCAGCAGGTCGGCCGCGAACAGCGGCTCGGCGATCAGCCCCGGCCATTCGCCGTCGCCGAGCTGGATGCCGCAGCTCCAGTCCTCGCCGAACGGGGCGGCCGCGCCGCCGGTGGTGATGCGCACGTCGATATTGGGCTCCTGCTTGTGGAAATCCGCCAGCCGCGGGATCAGCCAGCGCATCGCAAAGGTCGGCCCGACGCCGATGGTCAGCACGCGGACGGAGGAGGGCGCGGTGACCTGCGCGGTCAGGCTCGCCAGCGCGTCGAAGATCGGCGTCAGCCCGCTCTGATAGGCGCGCCCGGCGGCCGTCGTCACCAGGCGGTTGGCCTTGCGCTCGAACAGCGCCACCCCGAGCCGGTCTTCCAGGAGATGCACCATCCGGCTGACTGCCGCCGCCGAGACGTTGAGTTCGCTACCTGCCGCCGCAAAGCTGCCGCTGCGCGCCGCGGCCTCGAACGCCTTGATGCCGTTGAGGAAGAGCAGCCGTCGCATATAACCCTCAGGAAAACTGATGCCAGGGCAAGATAACTCAGTTTGCACGCGCCGTCCAAGCGCGGCAAAACAGTAACAAGGAGATTTCGATGACGCCGCTTTTGATCGCAGCACTTGGCTTGTTGATGGTCGCGACAGCTTTCCTGTCGGGCCTGTTCGGCATGGCCGGCGGCATGATCCTGATCGGCGTGCTACTGGCTTTGATGCCGCTGCCGACGGCGATGGTGCTGCATGCGATCACGCAAATGGCGTCCAATGGCTGGCGTGCCTTCCTGTGGCGCGCGCATATCCGCTGGCGGCCGGTGTTCGTGTATCTGATCGGCTGCGCACTGGCGCTCGGGCTCTGGTCGCTGACCCGCTATGTGCCGGACAAGCCGATCGCGCTGCTGCTGCTCGGGGTCACGCCGTTCATGGCGCGGCTGATGCCGGCGAATTTGAAGCCGGACCCTGACAGCATCTGGCAGGGCAGTTTCTACGGCTTCATCTGCATGGGCCTGATGCTGATGACCGGCGTGTCCGGCCCATTGATGGATACGTTCTTCCTCGGCGGCAAGTTCGACCGCCGCGAGATCGTCGCGACCAAGGCGACCTGCCAGGTCGCGAGCCATCTTACCAAGCTGGTCTATTTCGGCGGCATCATCGATCAGGCGGCGACGCTCGATCCGGTGCTGGCGGCGGTTGCCATCGCAGCCTCAATGCTCGGCACCACGCTGGCGCGGCGCATCCTGGAAGCGATGAGCGACGCGCAGTTCCGCACCTGGGCCGGACGGCTGATCACAACGGTCGCCAGCTATTACATCCTCTATGGCGGCTGGCTCTTGGTCACGCGCTCGAGCGCGATGGCTTTCTAGTCGAGATTTTGAAGGAGGGCCCGATGACCGAGACGACAGACGCACTGGTGCTCGATCTCGTCGAATGGGTGGCGCGCGAGCCGCGGCTTTATGCCGAAGTGATCGAGACCTGGCGCACCTCATGCCCGCGGCTGACGATCTGGGAGGACGCGGTGGATCGCGGCTATGTCGCGCGCCAGCCGGTCGAAGGCCTGGGCGTGCGCGTCGCGATTACCGAAGGCGGCAAGAATTTGCTGCGGGAACACGGCCGGGCGAACTGATCGTTTCGCGCGCGTGCGGAAGTCATCACATTCGCGCGCGCGGGACCAATTCCATTGACTTCACGGCGCGACCCGACCACATTCATGCATCCGCATCCTTTTTGCGATGCGTGCAATTTCCTTAACGCGGGACCGTGCCCATGATCGACCTTCATTACTGGACCACGCCGAACGGCCACAAGATCACGATGTTCCTCGAAGAGACCGGGCTGAAGTACAAGATCTTCCCGGTGCAGATCGGCAAGGGCGAACAGTTCAAGCCGGAGTTTCTGGCGATCGCGCCGAACAACCGGATTCCCGCGATGGTCGATCATGAGCCGAAGGGTGGCGGCAAATCGATCTCGGTGTTCGAGTCCGGCGCGATGCTGCTGTATCTCGCCGAGAAGACCGGAAAGTTCCTGCCATCAGATCTCTATGGTCGCTACGACGCGATCCAGTGGACGTTCTGGCAGATGGGCGGGCTCGGGCCGATGGCCGGGCAGAACCACCATTTCCGCAACTACGCCCAGGAAAAAATCAAATACGCCATCGACCGCTATGTGAATGAAACGAACCGGCTCTACGGCGTGCTGAACAAGCGTCTCGCCGACCGCGAATTCATCGCCGGTGATTACTCGATCGCCGACATGGCGAGCTATCCCTGGATCGTGCCCTACAAGAACCAGGAACAGAACATCGACGACTTCCCGCATCTGAAGCGCTGGCTGGAAACCATCCGCGCGCGGCCCGCGACCGAGCGCGCCTACGCGCTGGCCAAAGAGGTCAATCCGAATTTCGGCCAGCCGGTCAACCGCACCGAGGAAGAGCGCCGGGTGCTGTTCGGCCAGACCGCGGCGGTGGTAAGGTAGGCTTGCGCGCTTGTCATACGCGGGCTTGACCCGCGTATCCATCTTCCCTGAAAAAGGATGGATTGCCGGGGTCATAGGCGAGCGGAAGCGACGCCGTCCTTCAGACGGCTATGCCCGGCAATGACGACAGCGACGCGCGAGACCAAGTCATGACTCTCAAACTCTTCGAACTCGTCGGCGCCGACGCCGCCCGCCCGTTCAGTCCGTACTGCTGGCGGACGCGGATGGCGCTGGCGCATAAGGGACTTTCCGCGGAAACCATTCCGTGGTGTTTTACGGAAAAGGACGCGATCGCGCCGCACGGATCCGAAAGGGTGCCGGTGCTGCTCGACGGCGACACGTCGGTCGTCGATTCCTGGACGATCGCGAACTATCTCGAAGACAAATTTCCGGACCGGCCGTCGCTGTTCGGCGGCGAGGGCGGCCGCGCCATGGCCCGCATGCTGAACTGGTGGGGCGATGTCACCGTGATCGGCGGCCTGTCTCCGATGATCGTCGCCGACATCCCCTTGAACCTGAAGCCGGTGGACGCCGCCTATTTCCGCAAGTCACGGGAAGTGCGCTTCGGCAAGCCCCTGGAAGAGGTGGTGGCGGACCGCGACGTGACAGTCGAAGGCTTTCGCAAATCGCTCGACCCGTTGCGGCTGACGTTGAAGACGCAATCCTATCTCGGCGGCGGGCAGCCGAACTATGCGGACTACATCGTGTTCGGCGGGTTTCAGTGGGCGCGCGTGGTCAGCCCGTTCAAGCTGCTTAAAGAAGACGATCCGGTCTATGCCTGGCGCGAGCGGCTGCTCGACGCTTTCGACGGCATGGCGCGCAAATCGCCGGGGTTTGCGGTGTAGGTACGCCGTCGAATTCATCTGTCAGTGCCCGCCATAGTTCGGCGGCCGCCGCCCGATCCACGCGGCCAGGCCTTCGCGGAGGTCGCTTGTCGGCACCATGGCGGCGAACTGCTCGCTCTCGACTTGCAGCCCTTCGCCGATGGCCATGTTCAATCCGCGGGTGACTGATGTGATGATGCTGCCGACCGCAAGCGGCGAGTGACGCATGATCCGGTCAGCCAGTTCGCGCGCCGCCGGCAGCAATTCATCATGCGGCACGACTGAATTGACGAGCCCGATCTCCAGCGCCCGTGCGGGCGAAAAGGCATCGCCGGTCAACAGCAGTTCCAGCGCGCGCTTGCGCCCGGCCAGCCGCGGCAGCCGCTGGGTTCCGCCAAAGGTCGGCGGCATGCCGAGATTGACTTCCGGTTTTGCAAATTGCGCCCGGTCGCTGGCGATGGCCAGATGCACCGCCTCGGTGATCTCGCATCCGCCGCCGAATGCCAGGCCATTGACCGCGGCGATCACGGGTTTTCGGAACGCTTCGAGGCGCGCGGTCATTGCCTGTCCGCGCCGGACAAAGTCGCGTATCGCCGCGTTCGGGCCCTGCCGAACGCTGCCCGAAAACTCCTTGATGTCGGCGCCTGCCGAGAACGCCCGCTCGCCGGCGCCGGTGAGAATCACGGCGCCAATGCCGGCATCGGTCTCGATCGTGTCGAGCGCGGCCATCAGGCGATCGATCAGATCGTAATTCAGCGCGTTAAGCTGAGCGGGCCGGTTGAGCGTGATCAGCGCAATCCCGTCTTTGGTTTCGAGCAGCACGGCGTCGGACATGATGGTCTCCGCAAATGTCGGTGTCGGTGGCACCTTAGGCGCGGCATCACATTGTGTATATTCACTGGTCGGTATACATGGAGACATGGCGAAATCGGAAACCCCCACCCGCGAGCGGATCGTTTCGGCGGCAAACGCGCTGTTCTACGCTGACGGTATTCGCGGCGTGAGCGTCGACGCCGTGGCGGCGAAGGCCGGCGTCACCAAGCGGACGCTGTACTATCATTTCAAGAGCAAGGATGACCTCGTGGCGGCCTATCTTGCCGGCCGCGACCAGCCCAATCTCGCGCTGTTCAAGCAATGGTTCGCGGAGGCCGACGGCGGATTGCCGGTAAAAATCGAACGGATTTTTCGCAATCTCGCCCGCTCGGCCCGGCATCCCAAATGGAAGGGGTGCGGCTTCCTGCGCACCTCGGCGGAGCTGGCCAACATGCCCGGCCATCCCGCGATGAAGATCGGCGCCGCCCACAAGAAGAAGTTCGAGCACTGGCTGCGCGCCACGTTCGAGGCCGCCGGGATCGCCGAAGCATCGCAGCTCGCCCGGCAGATATTGCTGTTGCTGGACGGATCGTTCGCCGTCGTCCTGCTGCACCGCGATCCCAGCTATATGGAGACCGCAGGTCAAGCCGCGCATGCGCTGACCAAGGCGGCACTGCCGGGGCGGGGGAAGCCGCGGGCGCGGTAGTCGCCAGCGGCCCGGACCTCTCAACGAGTCGTCCCGGCCTAGTGCGCAATTGCGCACGGGGGCCGGGACCCATACCGCGTGATCTACCGATTGATGCACTGTGGCCGACGCCTTTCGCAAAACAAGCGTTGGTGGCTATGGGTCCCGGCCTTCGCCGGGACGACGCAAGAATTTCGAATGCAACCCACCGCGCGTTCGCAGCACCTCAAGCACCTTGCCAAGATCATCCACCACCGCCGCACATCGCGCGCGCGACTCGTCCGTCGGCGGCACCATATCAGGCACCATGATCGTGATCGCGCCCGCGGCATGCGCGGATGTCACGCCATGATTGGAATCCTCGACGGCCACGCAGAACTCCGGGTTCAGGCCGAGCCTGGACGCCGCCAGCAGATACAGATCAGGGCTCGGCTTGCCGCGCGTGACGTCGTCGCGAGTCAGGATATGGTCGAAACGGCTGCGGATTCCGGCCAGCGTCAAATGCGCATCCGCCGTGTGCCGCGACGATGAGGTCACGATCGCCATCGGGCATTCGCTTCCCTGCAACGCATCGAGCAAGTCGACGGCGCCGCGCTTCAGCGGCAGGCCGGCGCTAAGAATCTCGTCGCGCCGTGCGATGAAGGCCTCGTTGATCGCGGGCAGCGGAAAGTCCTCGCCATAGCGGGCATGGAGCATGGCCTCGCAGTCCGGACCGGGCAGGCCGACCATCGCATGGCACAGCGTCTCGACATCGTCGGTATAACCGAACGCGCCGAGCGCCGAGACCAGGCTGTCGAAGTAAACCCGCTCGGTGTCGAGCAGCGTTCCATCCATGTCGAGCAGAACGGCCCGGACGTCCCATTCGCCGGTCACGTCGCGGCCGCGCTCGAGGCGCTCGCCGCCGCCTTGCGCAGGCAAGCCGGGCACAGGCAATCGCTGCCGTCCAGCGGCATCGGCATCCGGAACGTTTCCTCGCTGCACCAGCACGGCCCGGACAGGCTGCAGGAGAACTCGGTGCCGCAGCCGGCGCAGGCGAGGCGCCGCGAGGGAGGATTGTCTGACCGATTTGGCATGAAACGGGGCGTTTTCTAACCGGGTTTTAATTCGGGGTTCATCCCGAAAGGCGTTATGATCGCGCAAATCATATACCGGGGACGTGCTGAGGGAAATCCGATGGCCCGCGATTCGCAAGCCGCATTGGTGGCGCTCAATCGCTTCGGATTCGGCGCGCGCGGCGGCGCATCCGGCGATTTCGTCAACGCGGCTTCTGATCCCCGTGGCTTCGTCAAGGCGGAGATGAGCCGGCCCAATGGGGTGCTGCTCGAAGTGCCCGGCCTGTCGTCGACCTCGGCGCTCGGCAAGGCGGTGTTCGACTATCAGTTCGAGATCCAGCAGGCGCGCGACGCGGCTTCTAAATCCGCGCCGTCAGCCGCGACCGAAGGGCCGCAACCGCCTGTCGATGCGAAAGGGCAACGGCGAAACCTGTCGCTCAACAGCATTGCCATGGACATGGCGCCGAGGGAGCTGCCGGCGAAGCCGCAGGAAAACGCCGCCGCGCCGAACGCGTCGCCCGCGGCAATGTCTCCCGAGACGACGCAGCCAAATGCGCCGAGACCGCCGCCGCAACCGCTCAACATCATCCAGAAGACGTTTCGGGCCGAAGCGCTGGCGCGGCTGCAGCGGGCCATCATCGCCGATTGCGGGTTCACCGAGCGGCTTGTCGTGTTCTGGTCCAATCATTTTTGCATCTCCGCCAACAAGGGCGGGGTGGCGCGGATGTGGGCGGGCTCGTTTGAGCGCGAAGCGATCCGGCCCTACGTGCTCGGGCGCTTCGGCGACATGCTGAAGGCGGTCGAACAGCATCCGGCGATGCTGTTCTTTCTCGACAACCAGCAATCGCTGGGTCCGGATTCGCGCGCCGGGAAAAACCGCAACCGCGGCCTGAACGAAAATCTCGCGCGCGAAATCCTGGAGCTGCATACGCTCGGCGTCGGCGGCGGCTATTCGCAGGACGACGTGACGTCGCTGGCGCGCATCATCACGGGGTGGACCTATGCCGGACGGCAGGGCCAGCTCGGCGCGCCCGGCACCTTCGTCTTCAACGCCAATGCGCACCAGCCGGGCGCGCAGCGCGTGATGGGCAAGAGCTACGAGTCCAATGGCGTGGCGCAGGGCGAGGCGGTGCTGGCGGATATCGCGCGGCATCCCTCGACCGCAAAGTTCATCGCCACCAAATTCGTCCGCCATTTCGTCGCCGACGATCCGCCGTCGGCGCTGGTGGCGCGGCTGGCCGATGTATTCGGCAAGACCGACGGCGATCTCAAGGCGCTGGCGACGGCGCTGGTTGATTCCGACGAAGCCTGGAAGGCGCCGCTGACCAAAGTGCGCTCGCCGTATGAATTCCTGGTCGCGAGCGGCCGCTTGCTGGCGCAAATCCCCGGCGATCCCGGCCGCTATCTCAACGGTCTCAACGTGCTGGGTCAGCCATTATGGGCGCCCGCCGGCCCGAACGGGTTTCCCGACAGCAACGCAGCATGGGCGGCGCCGGAGGGAATGAAACTGCGTCTCGACATCTCCGCGCAGATCGCCTCGCGCCTCGCCGACACCATCGATCCGCGCGACCTGCTTGAACTGGTGGCCGCGGATGCAGCGTCGATGGAAACAAGGCGCACCGTCGAGCGCGCGGAATCGCGGCAGCAGGCGCTGGCGCTATTGCTGATGTCGCCGGAATTCCAGAGGAGATGACGCCAATGGAAACGAGCATGGACTGCTGCGAAAGCCCGACATTCCCCTCGCGCCGTGCCGTGCTGCTCGGTGGCGCTTCCTTTGCGGCCTGGGCTTATTTGCCGAAATTCGCGCGTGCTGCCGATGGTCGCGATCCACGTCTGGTCGTCGTCATCCTGCGCGGTGCGCTGGATGGCCTTGCGACCGTCGCCCCCATCGGCGACCCCGATTATGCCGGCCTGCATGGCTCGATCGCGCTGAATTCGAGCGGACCCAACGCCGCGCTGATGCTGGATTCGTTCTTCGCGCTGCATCCGGCGATGCCTGAATTCGCGCGGATGTACCGCCAGAAGCAGGCCGCGGTGATTCATGCGGTCGCTACCTCCTATCGCGAGCGCTCGCATTTCGACGGGCAGGATGTGCTCGAAAGCGGCTTTGCCGGTCCGGGCCGGGTGCAATCGGGCTGGCTCAACCGCGCGCTGGAATCATTGCCGAAGGGCGAACGCGTGATGAGCGCGCTCGGCGTCGGCCCAACCACGCCGCTGGTGCTGCGCGGCGCTGCGCCGACCGTCGGCTGGACCCCGGTGGCGCTGCCGCAGGCCGCCGAGGACACCGCAATGCGCCTGATCGAACTCTATCGCCACCGCGATCCGGCGCTGGCGGCGGCGCTGACGCAAGGGCTCGCGCTCGACAAGGCCGCGCAAGGCGACGACATGAAGCCGAAGCCGGGCACCAATGGCGCAGGTGCGATGCGGCTGGTGGCGCGCGGCGCCGCCAAGCTGATGGCGGCCGATGACGGCCCGCGGATCGGCGCGCTCGCCTTCGACGGCTGGGATACCCACGCCAATGAAGGCGGACCGGTCGGACGTCTGGCGCAGTTGCTGTCGGGCCTCGACGGCGCGCTCGCGGAATTCGAAAGTGGCTTAGGGGCACGCTGGCGCGACACCGTCGTGGTGGTCGTCACAGAATTTGGCCGCACCGCGCGCATCAACGGCACCGCAGGCACCGACCATGGCACCGGCACCGTGGCGCTGCTCGCCGGCGGCGCGGTGAAGGGCGGCCGGGTGATCTCGGACTGGCCCGGCCTGAAGGTAGCCAATCTCTACCAGGCCCGCGACCTCGCCCCGACCACGGACCTCCGCGCCATCATGAAAGGCGTGCTGCAGGATCAGTTCGGCCTGGCCGAGCGTGTGCTGGCGGAAACGGTGTTTCCGGACAGCGCGTCAGTGAAGCCGATGAAGGGATTGGTGGGGTAGGGCGGCCCCACTGACAGTGTCGTCCCGGCCTTGAGCCGGGATCTACCGTTAGCTGTCAAGAGGCGTTAGCGCCTTTCCAAGGCTGTCCGGACCTGATTACGGCATTGGCGAAGACGACAAGGCG
>NZ_JAFCMA010000054.1:0-31004 GCF_018130125.1 Bradyrhizobium sp. AUGA SZCCT0177
AACGACCTCCCATAAACCCCGCAACGCCCGCCTCGATCGCCCCATCTTAATCGAGGCACCGAGACTTACGACCCATACGCCGTGCTCTCGATAGTGAAATGAAGGCGGCAGACAAAGCACGTTGGAGCAACCAACGCGCTCGACAATAGATATTTGGGGTTATGGGTCCCGGCTCAAGGCCGGGACGACGCCGTGCGTGGGGCTACGCGTGCCCGGCTTCGTTCGACAGCATCGCCAGATCGATGCCGATCTTGCGCAGCGCACGCTGGTATTTCTCGTCGACGTCGTCGCCGAAGATCAGGTCCGCGTCGGCGGCGCAATGCAGCCAGCCATTGTGCTGGATTTCGTCCTCGAGCTGCCCCGGCGCCCAGCCGGCATAGCCCAGCGCCAGGATCGCGTGCTTGGGTCCCGAGCCCTTGGCGATCGCTTTCAGGATATCGACGGTCGCGGTCAGGCAGATGCCGTCGTCGATATTGAGCGTGGCATCCTTGATGAAGAAGTCGCTGGAATGCAGCACGAAGCCGCGGCCGGTATCGACCGGACCTCCCTTGAGCACCTTCATGGTCTCGGCGTTTTCCGGCAGCGTGATCTGGTCCGATGTCTTGATGATATCGAGCTGCACCAGGAGCCCCGGGAAATCGATGCTGCCGGCCGGACGGTTGACGATGATGCCCATCGCCCCCTCGGACGAATGGGCGCACATGTAAATGACCGAGCGCTCGAAGCGCGGATCGCCCATGACCGGCATGGCGATCAGCAGCTGGCCGTCCAGATAGCCTTCACCGGACGAATTGTCGCCCACGCCTGCGGCTTTGCGGCGCGCGGCCTTCGTTGTCGTCTTCGGTGGTGCCGTCTTCGGTGTCTTGCCTTCAGGGCTCATCCGCAAAGGCCTCTCTTGCTGATCCGTATCCTGATATCGGGTGGCGGTTCTGTCAATCAAGCGAAGGCTTGTTAGACCTGCGTTGTATTCGACCGCGGATCACAAGCAATTCAATGGTTTGCGGCCAAACTTGCCTGTAAAGACGTCTCATGACCGTCATTGTTCCCATGCGGGCCGCGCTCGGCATTGCCGCCACTCTGGCTGTCGCATGCACGGCCATCGAGGTTCGCGCCGAGGATGCCTCGCCCTGGCAGCGCGACACCCATTCCGCGATCCGGCTGCTGGCGGGATCGCGCAGCGGCGCAGTGCTGCTCGGCGGTATCGCAATCCAGCTGCAGCCAGGGTGGAAAACCTATTGGCGGACGCCCGGCGATTCCGGCGTTCCGCCCCGCTTCGATTTCTCCAAGTCGGACAATGTCGAGGCGGTGACGGTGTTGTGGCCGGCGCCGATGAAGTTCGATGACGGCGCGGGCGGCGTCTCGCTCGGCTACAAGCAGCAGGTCGTGCTGCCGCTGCGGATCGTCGCCAAGAACACCGACAAGCCGGTGACGCTGCGCGCCGACATCAACTACGCGGTCTGCGACAAGCTCTGCATCCCGGTCGACGCCAAGGCGGAGCTGGCCTTTGCCAGTGTGGCGAGCACCGAGGACGGCAATCTGTCCGATGCGCTCAACGCGGTGCCGAAGCCGGCCAATGTCGGCGATCCCAATTCCCTCACCATTCGCGACGTCAAGCGCGAGGGCAAGGCCAACGTGCTGGTCGACGTCACCGCGCCCGGCGGCAAGGAGGTCAGCCTGTTCGTCGAGGGCCCGACGCCGGACTGGGCGTTGCCGATTCCGAAGCTGATCGAGGGCGGTCCGCCCGGCGTCAAACGCTTTGCCTTCGAGCTCGACGGCCTGCCGCCGGGCGCGAGCGCCGACGGCGCCGCGCTGAAACTGACGCTGGTCGGCGGCGACCGGGCCTATGAGTTCAATGTGAATTTGCCGTAGCTTTTTCCGTCGTCCCGGCGAACGCCGGGACCCATACGCCGCGGCGGATGTTTTAGGACGCCGCAGGTAGACGCCTTTTTCATGCAATAACGCCCAGTGGTTATGGGTCCCGGCGTTCGCCGGGACGACGCGGAGATTGACGCGTGCGTCCGCACCCAACCGAATCTTAACGAATCGTTGATACATCGGAGCATCGCCGCCGCCTCGCGGCCTTTCGAGGATGCCTTGCTGTGGCCGTGATGGACACCGAATCCGCCTCCGCTTCGCCTGCCGGCCCAATCGCCCGCCTGCGATCGCTGCTTCGCGGTCTCTTTGGTGGTTCGGGCGAAGCTTCGCTGACAAAACGGCTGGCCGGCACGATCTTCATCATCCGCGTGATCAGTGCGGCATTGGCCTATTTCTCGCAGATCCTGCTGGCGCGCTGGATGGGCGGCTCGGATTACGGCGTCTATGTCTATGTCTGGACCTGGGTGCTGCTGCTCGGCAGCATGATGGACTTCGGCATTTCGGCGTCCGCGCAAAAGATCATTCCGGAATACCGCGCCAGCGGCCAGCACGCGCTGCTGCGCGGCTTCCTCTCCGGCAGCCGCTGGATGACGTTCGCGGTGTCGTCGCTGGTCTCGCTGGCGCTGGCGGGCGTGGTGAAAACACTGTCGCCGTGGATGGAGCCCAACACGGTTCTGCCGCTCTATATCGGCTGCCTGACCCTGCCCGCCTTCGTCGTCGCCAACACCCAGGATGGCATCGCGCGCTCGCATGACTGGATGCGGCTGGGCCTGATGCCGCAATTCATCGTGCGCCAGTCGCTGATCATCGGCCTCACCGCCGGCGCCTTCGCGCTCGGTTTCAATCTCGGCGCCACGGTGGCGATGCTGGCGAGCGCCGCCGCGGTCTGGCTCGCGATGATCGGCCAGATGGTGGTCTTGAACCGCCGGCTCGCCGGCCACGTTGAGGCCGGCGCCAAGGCCTATGATTTCCGCGGCTGGCTCGCGGTCTCGCTGCCGATCCTGCTGGTCGAAAGCTTCTATCTGCTGCTCTCCTACACCGACGTGCTGATGCTGCAGCAATTCCGTTCCTCGGAGGAAGTCGGCGTCTATTTCGCGGTCGTGAAGACGCTGGCGCTGGTTTCCTTCATCCACTACGCGATGTCGGCAACCACAGCGCATCGCTTTGCGGAATATCATGCGCTCGGCGACAAGGCCCGGTTGTCGGCCTATGTGGCGCACGCCATCCAATGGACGTTCTGGCCCTCGCTCGCGGCCACCATCGCGCTCCTGGCGCTGGGCAAGCCGCTGCTCTGGCTGTTCGGACCGCAATTCGTGGTCGGCTACGACATCATGTTCATCGCTGCCGTTGGCCTCGTGGTGCGTTCGGCGATCGGGCCGGTCGAACGGCTGCTCAACATGCTCGGCCACCAGCACATCTGCGCGCTGGCCTATGCGCTCGCCTTTGTCATGAACGTGGTGCTGTGCCTGCTGCTGGTGCCGCGCTACGGCGGCCACGGCGCCGCGGCCGCAACCACGATCTCGCTCGCGTTCGAGACCGTGCTGCTGTTCTGGATCGTCCGGCAACGGCTCGGCCTGCACGTGCTGGCGTTCGGCAAGCGCGGCTCCAGCATCGCGGCGTAGCGATTGGAACGCAAACCCTCGCGTGCTATCGTTCCGCCGTGCCGACTGAAAAAGCGAACCAGACTGAAAATAGCCTGCGGGGCAACGCATATATCGCCACGCCCGAAGAGTTGCGGGTCATCGATGCTGCCATGGCATCCATCGACGCTGGAGAAGCCGCGACCGACGCTGAGATACAAGCTGCTTTCGGAAAATTTCGATCGGCATAATCGACTTTGCTGCCATCATCCGCGAAAGCGGACGATCCAGTATTCCAGAGAGACCAGTGATTGTTCGATCGACTGCAGCGCTACGATGCCGGCGAGCGCTCTGGGAAGAATCGCACAACATTATCCGTTCTCAATTCTAGCACTCTAAATGAGTAGCTCTGTCGGCCGAGCCGTAATTGGATAACAAAAGTCGATTGCGCAGATTATCGCAAAAGTTGCATACTGTTATCATTGCATTGATCACATCACTTAGGGCGGCTGATGAAATACATCGTGATAATTGTGCTAGTTAGCGTGATGGTTGGGACTCTTGCAGGCTATGTCACGGGCGCTCAGGTGACGAGAGACCCTGCGGTCGTTTTCGACGCGTTTCTAGAGCATATTGAGTTTACAGGTGGAAACGCGGGGAAAAGGCAGTCTCTAGAATTCATGTGCAACGGCCATCGTTTCGCATCGTACAATGTGGATACTGGTCAAGTTATTGCATCGGGAATCAGCGATGCCGAATTGGCAAAGAGTCAACCTGCTAAGATTGAGCAGTCATTGTATGACCGTGCGGTTGGGGCATTGCTCGGCTCAGTAGCCACTGGAGCGGTCGCATTCAGACAGCCTCTTACAAAAGCTGCTAAGTCCAAGGAGTTCATAAAGTACACCGTGCCGGCCTTCCTTGCCGGGCCCACTGGCTTTGCCCTCGGCTATGATCTTGCAACATCAGGAAGTCTCACATGCGCCGACAGACAGGTTATCGAGCATACGAAAAAGGAGGCGTCTTGGAAGTCGGCCGCGCAATTGATTGTACAGCGGCAGCTTTTGAGCGATTCTGTTGGCGCACCTGAGCAAAAAAATAAATACCAACCATCGGGTGCATCTGAAAGAAAGCAGGACACTAAGGAGCGATCATCCACGAAGGCAGACGACAATGATCCAACGCAGGAAGAATTGATGGCTTCTGTCGAGGAGGACGACGGAAGATTGGAAGCCGAGATTGGCAATGATCTTAGCAAAGGGCAGGTTAGCTCAGTCACGTTTCAAAAACTAAAGGCGCTTGGCAAAGGAGACATGCCAAAATTACCCACCGAGAGTTCGTTCGGCTGGAAATTACTTTCAGTGTACATTCCCGTGATCCTTGGCATTGGCGCCGCAATCCTGACCGGCTATATGCTGCTTCGGCACGGCAGGCGCCGGCGCCGCGCGTCAAAGACGCCCCTCGAGAATTAAGACTGCTTCCCTACATTGGCATGAGCACGGATCGGGAATCTCAAACCTGACAAAGAAAAAAGCCCCGGACAGGGCTATTTAATCCTCATCAACGCATACGTTTCTTGAAGAATCGCGTGTGCGATCATAAGATACACCCTTGAATAGAGCGCTATGGCGCCTTTGTGCCCGGCTTCTAGGCGAAAGAACGAGTGAGTACTGGATGCCCCGCCTTCGCGGGGCATGACAGTACCCCTACTCCGCGGTCCAGCCGCCGTCGATCGAGAGGTTGGCGCCGGTGATCTGGGCGGCATCGTCGCCGCACAGGAACAGCGCCAGGGCGGCGACCTGCTCGGAGGTCACGAATTCCTTGGTGGGCTGCGCTTCCAGCAGCACGTCGTGGATGACCTGCTCCTTGGTGAGGTTGCGCGCCTTCATGGTGTCGGGAATCTGCTTCTCGACCAGCGGCGTCCAGACATAGCCGGGGCTGATGCAGTTGCAGGTAATCTTGTGGGTCGCGAGTTCCAGCGCCACGGTCTTGGTGAGGCCGGCAATGCCGTGCTTGGCCGAGACATAGGCCGACTTGAACGGGGACGCCACCAGCGAATGCGCCGATGCGGTGTTGATGATACGGCCCCAGCCGCGCTTCTTCATGCCGGGCACGGCGGCGCGGATGGCATGAAATGCCGACGACAGGTTGATCGCGATGATCGCATCCCACTTTTCGATCGGGAATTCCTCGATCGGCGACACGAACTGGATGCCGGCATTGTTGACCAGGATATCGACCGAACCAAAGGTCTTCTCGCCGAGCGCGATCATTTCGGCGATCTCGGCGGGCTTGGTCATGTCGGCGGGCGAATGCACGGCCCGAACCTTGAAATCGGTCTCGATGCCGGAACGCTCCTTCTCGATATCGGACGGCACGCCCATGCCGTTGAGAACGATATTGGCGCCGGCGGCGGCGAAAGCGCGCGCGTAAGCCAATCCGATGCCGCTGGTCGAGCCGGTCACGACGGCGGTCTTGCCTTTCAAAATACCCATTCTGGTCACTCCTGTTTTTTGCTTTCGGGGGCGCTGGAAACGTCCCTCGTGAGATCGTAGGTCACCATGGTCTCCCCGGACTGCGGCCGTTCTAGCCATTCTTTGTGACGCATCGACAAATGCACGTCCCGGGCGCCCGCATTCCAGTGCTCGACCACCCCGACATGCGAGAAATCGTAATCCTTGGACGAGGATTCGTAGTTCTTGCTGCGGTAGATCAGGTGCACCACCGTGACGGTGTTTTCCTTGACCGCATTGCACAGTATCGCCACCGACGGATCGCTCTTGAGATCATCGGGCAATTTGGCGATCAATTCACGGAGCGCCTTGCGTGTGTTGTGCACCTGCTTGTTCTTGTCGGTGTTCATCCGGGTACGGCTGGAAAAGCGGATGTCTTTTTCACGCTCGGCGGCCTCCAGCAGCGTGGCCGGCAGATCGCCGCGCGCGCTGAACAGGTCGACCTGGAAGATCAGGAGATCGCGGTCGCTTTCCTCGTCCAGCACGAAATCGAGCGGCGTGTTGGAGGCGATGCCGCCGTCCCAGTAATGCTCACCGTCGATGAGGATGGAAGGAAAACCCGGCGGCAGCGCGCCGGACGCCATGATGTGCTCCGGCCCGATCTTCTTGCCGAGCTTCTTGAATTCCACATTGTCGAAATATTTGAAATTGCCCGAGGTGACGCCGACGGCGCCGACGGAAAGCCGCATCTTCAGGTCGTTGATGCGGTCGAAGTCGACCAGGTTTTCCAGCGTCTTCTTCAGTGGTGCGGTATCGTAATAGCTCAGCGATTGCGCGCTGCCGGGCGGCCACAGCGGCGCCGGCGGAAGCCGCGGCGTGAAGAATCCGGGCACGCCGAAGGTCGCGATCAAGGCGGCGCTGGTCTCGTTGAACAGCGACCGCGCGCGGTCACCCGGCGTAATCGGATTCCACGACACCGGGGACGACACCATGTCCCAGAATTCCTTCAGGCGATCGACGCGCGTCGCAGGGTCGTTGCCGGCAATGATCGCGGCATTGATCGCACCGATCGAGATGCCCGCCACCCATTCCGGCTCGAACCCGGAACGGCATAGCGCCTGAAAGGCGCCGGCCTGGTAGGAGCCGAGCGCACCGCCGCCTTGCAGCACCAGCACGCGTTGCGCTTTGGCGGGCGTCGTTGCGGGCGCGGAGCCGGAACTGTCCATCGTGACCGCCAACTAGAGGGCAATAGCGTTGGTACCGTGGCGGCAGTTCGCGACGGCGTCAATCGGCGAGACCCAAGCAAAGATCACGCCTAATTTATCAGGTTCTAGGTTGACGCCAGAATGAGCGTCCAGAACACCTTGTACTTGGTGTTGGGAGCATAAATCGCCGCGATGCCCAATTTTGTGACACCGTTCTTGAGCATGTTGGCCTTGTGCGGCGGCGAGTCGCGCCAGCCCGAAAACGCTTCCGCCAGCGTGTGATAGCCGGCCGACACGTTTTCAACCGCCAGCTTGGCCGGATATCCGGAAGCGCCGAGGCGCTTTTCCAGCGGGCCCTTGACGTCATGATCGAGCTTGTTGCGTTTCGCCATGGCCTGAGATTGCGCTTCGGCGAGTTTCATCAGGTCAGGGTCAACAGCCACGGCGGCAAGGCCGTTGTTCTGGCGGTAGAGCGAAATAATCGAAGCCGCGGCCTGCGGATCCAGCGTGGCGCCGCCATTGGCCATGCTGAGATACATGGTCGGCTGGTCCGGCGCCCTGGCGGTGTCGGCCATGCAGCCGCCCAGCAACAAAAGTCCAGCTATCGCGGCCGCGGCGCGCATGAATCAACCCCCGTGATGTCACGCAGTTGTTGCATACCAACCGTGGCTGAATGGTGAACGCGGGGCTAATTCTAGCCGTCATTCCGGGGCGTGAGCGAAGCGAACGAACCCGGAATCTCGAGATTCCGGGTTCGCTTCGCGCCCCGGAATGACGATTTCGTCCTCAATCCTGGGCCGCAAAAATACGGTAGCGGCGGGGCTGCAGGCTGACGATTTCGCCGGCCTGGAGTTCCCGGTCACGGGGGGCGTCGATCTCGATGATGGTCTTGCCCTCGCCGCCGGACAGCGCCACCTCGGCCCGCTGGATCGGACCAAACGAACGGACATGGCGCACCGCGCCCTCCAGCGATCCGGAACCGGCCGGCCCGATCTGCATGTCATGGCGCCGGACGAACAGTTTCGAGGCCCCGGAAGCCGCGCCATTGGCGGCGATATTGAGCGGCCGCCCGCCGAGCCGCACCGAACCGCCGCTGACATCCACCGGCAGCACGATCGACTCGCCGATGAAGCCATGCACGAACGCGGTCGCCGGGTGATCATAGACCTCGCCGGGCGTGCCGATCTGCTCGATCCGGCCCTTGTCCATGACCACCACGCGGTTGGCGACTTCGAGCGCCTCTTCCTGATCGTGGGTGACGAAGATCGAGGTGACGTGGATTTCCGAATGCAGCGAGCGCAGCCATTGCCGCAATTCCTTGCGCACCTTGGCGTCGAGCGCGCCGAACGGCTCGTCGAGCAGCAGGATGCGCGGCTCGATCGCAAGTGCACGCGCCAGAGCAATGCGCTGGCGCTGGCCGCCGGACAATTGGCTGGGGTAGCGGTCGGACAGCCAGTCGAGCTGCACCAGATCCAGCAATTCCTTGACGCGGGCGCGGATGGTGGCTTCGTCCTTGCGGATGGCGCGCGGCTGCACCCGCAGGCCGAAGGCGACGTTTTCGAACACCGTCATGTGGCGGAACAGCGCGTAATGCTGGAACACGAAACCGACGTGGCGCTCGCTGGCGCCGCGCGCCAGCGCGTTCTCGCCGTCGATCAACACCTCGCCGGCATCCGGCCAGTCGAGCCCGGCGATGATCCGCAGCAGCGTGGTCTTGCCCGAGCCGGAGGGGCCGAGCAGCGCCAGCAATTCGCCCTGGTCGACTTTCAGGTCGACATTGTCGAGCGCAGCGAAGCTGCCGAACTTCTTGACGATGTTTTTGACTTCAATGGTCACGCGGTTCCTGTCCTTCGTCCAGACGTCGCTCGAGAACGGTCTTCACGACCAGCGTGATCAACGCCAGCATCGCCAGCAATGACGCAATCGCGAACGACGCCACGAATTGATATTCATTATAGAGGATTTCGACCAGCAGCGGCATGGTGTTGGTCTCGCCGCGGATATGGCCGGACACGACCGACACCGCGCCGAACTCGCCCATGGCGCGCGCGTTGCACAGCAATACGCCGTACAGCAGGCCCCACTTGATATTGGGCAGGGTGACGCGGAAGAAGGTCTGCAGGCCTGACGCACCGAGCGAGATCGCCGCCTCCTCCTCCTGCGTGCCCTGCTCCTGCATCAGCGGGATCAGCGACCGCGCCACGAAGGGAAACGTCACGAAGATGGTCGCCAGTGCGATGCCGGGCACGGCGAACAGGATGTGAATGTCATGCGCCTGCAGCCATGTGCCGAAAAAGCCCTGCGCGCCGAACAGCAGCACGAAAACGAGACCCGAGATCACGGGGCTGACCGAGAAAGGCAGATCGATCAGCGTGATCAGGAAGGTCTTGCCGGTGAAATCGAACTTGGCGATCGCCCAGGCCGCAATCACGCCGAACACCAGATTGAGGGTGACGGAGATCGCCGCCACCAGCAGCGTCAGCTTGATCGCGGAAAGCGCCTCCGGCTCGCCCAGCGCCGCCAGGTAGGCGCCGATGCCTTTGGAAAAGGCGCTTGCGAACACCACGACCAGCGGCAGCACGACGAACACCGACAGGAAGGTAACCGCAAGGGTGATGATGATGAAACGGACCGGCCCAGGCTCGGTACGCAGATTGTCCGGCGATGTCCCGGTGCGCGGGCGCGCACGCTCGATGCGCGAAGGCGGCGGGGAAACGGTGAGGTCCGCCGTCGGGGCATAGGCCCGCAACTCGGTCGCTGACGTCACCACACTCGATTGCGTCGACATCAGTCCCTCAATGCGCCGGAATACGGGTTTGGGCCCAGCGCTGCAGGCGATTGACCGCGAAGATGATCAGGAACGACGCCAGCAGCATGACAACCGCAATCGCGGTCGCATCGGCGTAGCGGAACTCGGAGAGCCGGATCACGATCAGGAGAGGCGCGATTTCCGACACGTTCGGCAGATTGCCGGCAATGAAGATGACGGAGCCGTATTCGCCGACCGCGCGCGCGAACGCCAGTGCGAAACCGGTCAACAGCGCCGGAATCAAGCTCGGCAGGATCACCCTGAACACGGTGTGCCAGCGGTTGGCCCCGAGGCTTGCCGCCGCCTCCTCGATCTCGACGTCGAGATCGATCAGCACGGGCTGCACCGTCCGCACCACAAAGGGAATGCCGATGAACACCATCGCGATGAATATCCCGACCGGCGTGAACGCGACCTTGATGCCAAGTTCGGCCAGCGGCGCACCGAGCCAGCCTTTTTGTGCAAACAGTTGCGTGAGCGCGACGCCGGCGACCGCGGTCGGCAGCGCAAAGGGGATATCGACGATGGCGTCGAACAGCCGGCGGCCGGGAAAGCGATAACGCACCAGCGCCCAGACGATG
The DNA here is from genome assembly GCF_018130125.1 of Bradyrhizobium sp. AUGA SZCCT0177. Lineage (NCBI taxonomy): Bacteria > Pseudomonadati > Pseudomonadota > Alphaproteobacteria > Hyphomicrobiales > Nitrobacteraceae > Bradyrhizobium > Bradyrhizobium sp. AUGA SZCCT0177. The sequence goes on from NZ_JAFCMA010000054.1 coordinate 10,501, forward strand.
ATGGTCCCCATCACCAGATTGACCAGGGCGGCGAGAAACGAAAGCCCGAACGAGATCTTCAGCGCATTGAGCGTGCGGCGGCTGGTGATGATGCCCCAGAACTGATCGAGGCTGAGCTCGAACGTCTTGAGGAAAAGGCCGGCCAGCGGCAACAGGATAATAATGGAGAGCCATGTCAGGGTCAGTCCCATGGTGAGACCAAACCCCGGCAAGCTGCTCCGCCGTGCCACCGCTATGCTCACAAGTCCCCCTGATTGCTCGGTAAATCGTCCCAGATCAGTTCTTGTAGATCTGGTCGAAGATACCGCCTTCGGCGAAATGTTCCTTCTGCGCCTTTGCCCAACCACCGAAAACGTCGTCGATGGTGAAAAGTTCGACCTTGGCGAAAGATTTTTCGTATTCCTTGGCGATCTCCGAATCGCGCGGACGGTAGGAGTTGCGTGCGGCGATTTCCTGACCTTCCTTGGTATACCAGTATTTCAGGTAGGCTTCAGCCGCCGCGCGGGTGCCTTTCTTGTCGGCCACCTTGTCGACCACGGAGACCGGCGGCTCGGCCAGGATCGACAGCGGCGGCGAGACGATCTCGAATTTGTCCTTGCCGAATTCGCGTTGCGCCAGGAAAGCCTCGTTCTCCCACGCCAGCAGCACGTCGCCGACACCGCGCTCGACGAAGGTCACGGTCGAGCCCCGTGCGCCGGTATCGAGTACCGGCACGTTCTTGAAAAGATCGCCGACGAATTTTTTGGCCTTGTCGGACGAACCGAATTTTTTCTCGGCATAGCCCCATGCCGCCAGATAGTTCCAGCGCGCTCCGCCCGACGTTTTCGGATTCGGCGTGATGACGCTGACGCCGGGTTTAATCAAATCGTCCCAATCCTTGATGGCCTTGGGATTGCCCTTGCGCACCAGAAACACGATCGTCGACGTGTAGGGCGAGGCGTTGAGCGGCAGGCGCTTCTGCCAATCCGGCGCCACCAGGCCCTTGCCGGCGATCGCATCGATATCATAGGCCAGCGCCAGCGTGACCACGTCCGCCTGCAACCCGTCGATCACAGAACGCGCCTGCGAGCCGGAGCCACCGTGCGACTGCTTGATCTCGACGCTCTTGCCGGTTTCCTTACTGTAAGCGGCAATGAACGCCTTGTTGAAATCGGCATAGAGCTCGCGCGTCGGATCGTAGGACACGTTGAGCAGCGACACATCGGCGGCGAGCGCAGAACCTGCCCAGAGCAGTCCCGCGACGAGGGGCAGAATACGACGGAACATCTCAATCTCCATTCGGCCTGATGAAGGATATCATCGCAGCACACCGGACATAACTCGCGGCGAAGTGGCCTTTAGTCAACGAAACCGCATTTCATTGTTTGCGGCGGTGCAGCGTCATTGTCCTATGAAGTCTTGATCGTGTGGATGCCGCATTCTGTCTTGGCTCTTCCGCGCCAGCGACCGGCACGCGCGTCTTCATCAGGCGAGGTCCGGCTGCTGCACGGCATGCATCCGACCGACAGGTAGCCCGACGCCACCAGCGGATGCGGCGGCAATTTCGAAAGCTGGTAGATCGCCTCGATGTCTTCGCGCGCGACATTGGCGAACGGGTTGAATTTCAGCCTGGCGCCGTCGTCTTCGACAACCGCCATCTCGGCGCGCTGGCCGCCCTGGAAGCGCTTGCGGCCGTTGATCCAGGCTGAGAACGGCGCCAACGCCCGCGCCAGCGGCTCGACTTTACGGATACGGCAGCAGGCGTCGGGATCGGAGAACCACAATTCGCGGTCCGGATCCGCGCGCGACAAAGTTTCTTCCAGCGGCTTGATCGAGCGGACGTCGCGCAGGCCGAGCGTTGCGATCAACGTGTCGCGATAGGCCAGCGTCTCCTCGAACAGCCAGCCGGTGTCGAGGAAGATCACGGGGATCGCCGGATCGACGTCTGCCATCACCTTGAGCAGTGCCGCCGATTCGGTGCCGAACGACGAGACCACCGCCAACTTCTCGCGGCCGACGGTCTTCAACGCCGTTTCAATGACTTCCGCGGGCGACGCGCTGCGGAGCGCACGATCGAGCGCCTGCGCCGGCGACAGGTCCAAAGCTTTCTCTATCACTGCCTGAGGTACGAGCGCGTTCACTGGCCGGCACTCTCCGAATGACGCAACTGCATCCGCCGATGCAGCGCGGTGAGGCGGCCGTCGCCGGTCGGCTGGTAGAACACCGAATAGCTTTTTGCGGTAGAGGCAAACGCCTCGGCGTCGCTGTCCTTCCTGACCTCGAACGTGTCGAAGCCGGCGCGCAGCATGAACACGAACTGGTCGCGCAGCACCTGGCCGGTGGCACGCAATTCGCCGTCGAAGCCGTGACGCTCGCGCAGCAGGCGCGCCTGGCTGTAGGCGCGGCCGTCGCGAAACGAGGGAAACACCAGCGCCACCGCGGCCAGCCGGCCGAGATACGGCACGAGCTCGTCGAGGTCGCGGTTGTTCGGCCAGATCACGCCGACCTTGCCGGCGCGCTTGAGAAGGGTTTCCGGATCCTCCAGGAACCGCGCCGCCGGAATGAGGATCGCGCCATCGCCCGGCAACTCGGCGCCGTCGGCAACATGGGCGAACAGATCGGTGGTGATTCTACCCTGCTTAACGAGTGGCATAGACCCGCTCCTTGAATGGCTCGACACCCAGGCGCTTCACCGCATCCACGAACAACTCCTCGGGGCGGTCGCGCAGTGCGAGATAGGCTTCGACAATATCCTCGATCACGTCGGCGACTTCCGCATAGGGAATCGCCGGGCCGATCAGGGTGCCCATCTGTGCACCCTCGTCGGCGCGGCCGCCGATGGTGATCTGGTAAAACTCCTCGCCGTTCTTCTCGACGCCGAGAATGCCGATGTGACCGACGTGGTGATGGCCGCAGGCATTGATGCAGCCGGAGATGTTGATGTGCAGCCGGCCGATCAGCTCGGCGGTATCGTGATTGGCGAAGCGCCGGGTCAGCTCCTGCGCGATCGGGATCGAGCGCGCATTGGCCAGCGAGCAATAGTCCAGCCCGGGGCAGGCGATGATGTCGGTGACCAGATTGACGTTCGGCGTCGCGAGCCCGATCCGGTCGAGCGCCTTCCACAGCTGCGGCAGGTCGCGCTTGGCGACATGCGGCAGGCACAGATTCTGTTCGTGGCCGACGCGGATTTCGCCGAAGGAGTAGCGGTCGGCGAGATCGGCGACCGCGTCCATCTGGTCGGAGGTGGCGTCGCCGGGCGGTGCGCCCACCGGCTTCAGCGAGATCGTCACGATCGAATAGCCCTGCACCTTGTGCGGGAACACCGAGTTCCTGCGCCAGCGTTCGAACAGCGGATCATGCGCGGCCTGTTTCAGCTCGTCCGGCATGTGCGGCAGCTTTTCATAGGCCGGATAGGAGAAGCGCGAACGCACTTCCTCGATGACGGAATGGTCGAGCGTCAATCCGACGTCGCCCATCTGCTTCCATTCCTCGTCGACCTCGCGCGCGAACTTCTCGATGCCGAGCTCGTGCACCAGGATCTTGATGCGGGCCTTGTAGATGTTGTCGCGGCGGCCGTACTGGTTGTAGACGCGCAGGATCGCCTCGACATAGCTCAGGATGTCGCGGCCGTGCACGAACGGCTTGATGGTCTTGCCGATGAACGGCGTGCGGCCGAGACCGCCGCCGACCAGCACCTCGAAGCCGGTTTCGCCTTCCGCGTTCTTGTACAGGCGGAGCCCGATGTCGTGCACCTTGATCGCCGCGCGGTCGTGCTCGGATGCCGTGATGGCGATTTTGAACTTGCGCGGCAGGAACGAGAATTCCGGATGCAGCGTGGTGTGCTGGCGCAGGATTTCCGACCAGATGCGGGGATCCTCGACCTCGCCCGGCGCGACGCCGGCCCACTGGTCCGAGGTGACGTTGCGCATGTTGTTGCCGGACGTCTGCATCGCATGGATGCCGACCTCGGCAAGGTCCGCCAGCGCGTCCGGCAATTCGGCCAGCTTGATCCAGTTGAACTGGATGTTCTGCCTTGTGGTGAAATGGCCATAGCCGCGGTCGTAGCGGCGTCCGACGCGGGCCAGCGCGCGCAACTGCTTGGACGACAGCGTGCCGTAGGGAATCGCGACGCGGAACATGTAGGCGTGCAGTTGCAAATAGACGCCGTTCTGCAGGCGCAGCATCTTGAATTCGTCCTCGGTGAGTTCGCCGGAGAGACGGCGCTTCACCTGGTCGCGGAATTCAGACACGCGTTCGTTGATCAGCGTGCGATCGAGTTCGTCATATGCGTACATGATGGATGCGCCTTACGCCGGAACCGGAAGCAGATCGATGGTGAGGCCTTCCGACCGGATATGTTCGCGGAGATTGCCGGGCTTGATTTCGCCGCCGTCCTTGAGCTCGACCGGCGCGATATAGGGGCCGATCGCGCCGACGTCATCGGCGGTGGCTTCACCAAGCAGTGTCCGCGCCTCATCCGAGGTGCGCACGATCGCGGCGTCCGACAGGTTCGCCGACCAGCCTTGCTGCGCGGTGCGATAGATCACGACGCCATCCCAGGTACGGTTGGCGGTGACCATCGAAGGCCCCGTGATCTTGATCTTTTGTTGTAACGGAGAAGTCATTCTGCAGCATCCCTCAATTCGGAGATCACTTGATCGAGATCGGCAAGGTTTGAACTAGCAAGGCGCCACGGCGCGGAATGCGCAACCACGTCGCCGATGATGAGGACGGCGGGACCGCCGTCGATTTGTTCGACCAGCGCCGGCAAATGTTCGAGCGTGCCGACCACCGCCTGGGCGTCCGGCCGTGTCACCCGCGCGAACACGCCGACCGGCGTTTGCGGCAAGCGTCCGGCGGCGAGCAGGCCCGCACGGATCGCGGGTGCCGCGGTCATGCCCATATAGACCACGATGGTCATCTTCTTGTCTGTCAGCACCGACCAGTCGACGGTTTCGGCGTCCCTCGCCTTGTGCGCGGTGAGGAAGGTGATGCGCAGCGCCTCGTGGCGATAGGTCAGCGGCGCTTCGAATTGCGCCGCGGCGCCCAATCCAGCGGTGATGCCCGGCACCACCGAATAGGCGACGCCGGCCACGCGCAACACTTCGATTTCCTCGCCGCCGCGGCCGAAGATGAAGGGATCGCCGCCCTTCAGCCGCACCGCGCGTTGTCCTGATCTCGCTGCCTCGATCAGCAATTTGTTAATCGCATCCTGGCCGATACCGGGCTTGCCGACGCGGCGGCCGACCGGAATGCGCGAGGCATCACGGCGCACGCGATCGAGAATCTCCGGCGATACCAGTTCGTCGTAGAACACGACGTCGGCGTCCTGCAGCGCGCGCAGCGCCTTGATGGTGAGCAGGTCCGGATCGCCCGGCCCGGCGCCGACCAGCGTCACCCGGCCATCGGCCTTGCCCTGATCATTGGCGCCGGCGAAAGCGGAAGGGTTCGCGATCGCCTGCAGTTCCTTTTCGGCTTCGTCCTTGCGCCCGGCCAGCACCAGCGCGCCGATCGGGCCGTCGATCACGCGTTCCCAGAAACGGCGGCGCAACGAAAATTCGGGGATGCGCGCATGCATCGCTTTGCGAAAGCCGCCGATGAAGCTGGCGAGGTCGCCGATCCGCGCCGGCAGGACAGCCTCGATAGACTCGCGCACGCGGCGCGCCACGACCGGCGAGGTGCCGCCGGTGCCGACGGCAACGACGACGTCGCCGCGATCGACAATGGCGGGAAAGATGAAAGTCGAATGGACGAGGTCGTCCATCACATTGACGGGCAGTCCGACCGCCTTGGCGCGTGCCGACATCGCCACGCCAATGTCGCCGGCGCCGGCGCAGAGGATCGCGATCACCCCGGACAGATCGGCCGTGAGCGGATCGCCCGCATCAGGCTCGATCCGCGCCACGTCCTCAGCGGCAATGCCGGAGAGATCGTGATCGCCGTCGGTCGCGAACCAGCGGACCTGCGCACCGGCAGCGGCGAGCAACCGCAATTTGGCGCGTGCGAGGTCGCCCGCTCCAACGAGCAGCACCTTGCCGCTTTGCAGATCAAGAAACACAGGCAGATAGCGCATCAGATACTCGCTTCCCCAAATTTGGGGTTGACTGAAATTATTTTCTATTTATCTCTGGATCAAGGCCAAAAAAGAGAAAATTATTCCTTCTCTTTTGCAGCGCAACTTTAGAATTTTTCCACTCTCAAGTCCAAGGCCAAGAGATGCATCTTCTCAACAAGGAATCCGGCGGACACGGGTTACAGCCCGCGGCCTTCAACCAGGCCTCATCCGCGCCCAAAGTTCTGGCCCATGGGCAGCTGCCGCCGCCCTCGATGGACCATCTCGACGAACTCGAGGCGCAGAGCATCTACATTCTGCGCGAAGCCTTCGCGCGGTTGAAGAAGCTGGCGCTGCTGTGGTCGCTGGGCAAGGATTCCAACGTCATGATCTGGCTGGCGCGCAAGGCCTTCTTCGGCCGCGTGCCGTTCCCGGCCTTGCATGTCGACACCGGCAAGAAATTTGCCGAGATGTACGCGTTCCGCGATCGCTTCGGCAAGGAATGGGAGCTCGATCTCAAGATCGAGCCCTGCCCGTCGATCGACGCCGTCGATCCCACGCTGCCGCCGGCCGCGCGTTCTGCCGCCCGCAAGACCGAAGGCCTCAAATGGGCGCTGACGAAATACGGTTTTGACGGATTGATCGCCGGCATTCGCCGCGATGAGGAAGCCACTCGCGCCAAGGAGCGTGTGTTCTCGCCGCGCGGTCTCGAAGGCGGCTGGGATGTGCGCGATCAGCCCCCGGAATTCTGGGACCATTTCAACGCCTCGCCGCCGCAAGGCGCGCATTTGCGCATCCACCCGATCCTGCATTGGACCGAGGCCGACATCTGGGCCTACACCAAGCGCGAGAACATTCCGATCATCCCGCTGTACCTGTCGAAGGACGGCAAGCGTTATCGCTCGCTGGGCGATCAGGACATCACCAATCCGGTGGCGTCGACCGCTTCCAGCATCGATGAGATCCTGACCGAACTCGACGGCACCAAGGTGCCGGAACGTGCGGGCCGTGCGCTCGATCACGAAACCGAAGATGCATTCGAGCGGCTGCGTGTCGCCGGTTATCTCTGACGGACATTAGGTGTGAGTGCTGCGATGAACATGATCCTCCCCTCAAGCGTATTGGCGACACCCAACGGCACGACGCGGCCGCAGATTCGCATCGTCATCGTCGGCCATGTCGACCACGGCAAATCCACCCTCGTCGGCCGCCTGCTGCACGAAACCGGCAGCCTGCCCGAGGGCAAGCTGGAAATGCTCAAAGCCGTCAGCGCGCGGCGCGGCATGCCGTTCGAATGGTCGTTCCTGCTCGATGCGCTGCAAACCGAACGCGACCAGGGCATCACCATCGACACCACGCAGATTCGCTTTCGCACCATGTCGCGCGACGTCGTGCTGATCGATGCGCCCGGCCACGCCGAATTCCTGCGCAACATGATCACCGGCGCCTCGCAGGCCGACGGCGCGGTGCTGATCATCGACGCGCTGGAAGGCGTGCGCGACCAGACCCGCCGGCACGGCTATCTGTTGCATCTGCTCGGCATCAAGCAGGTCGCCATCGTCGTCAACAAGATGGACCGGGTCGACTTCAGCGCGGAACGTTTCAAGGAGATCAGCGACGAGATTTCGGCGCATCTGATCGGCCTCGGCGTGACGCCGTCGGCAGTGATTCCGATTTCCGCGCGCGACGGCGACGGCGTTGCCGAACGCACGCCGCGGATCTCCTGGTACCAGGGGCCGAGCGTGGTCGAGGCGCTCGATGCGCTCGAGCCGGCCCGGCCGCTGGAGCAGCTCGCGCTGCGGCTGCCGGTGCAGGCGATCTACAAATTCGACGATCGCCGCATCGTCGCCGGCCGCATCGAATCCGGTAGCCTCAGCGCCGGCGATGAGATCGTCATCATGCCCGCCGGCAAGATCGCGAAGATCAAAACCGTCGAGAGCTGGCCGGTGACCCCGGTCAACGGCAGCCACGGCGCCGGCCGCTCGGTCGGCATCACGCTCGACCGCGAATTGTTCATCGAACGCGGCGACGTGATCGCCCATGCCGGCGCGACCCCGCGCGACACGCGGCGGATTCGCGCCAGGATTTTCTGGCTGCACGACAAGCCGCTCACCAAGGGCGAGCAGATCCTGATCCGCCTCGGCACCCGCGAAAGCCGCGCCCAGGTGGTCGCGATCGAGAAGGCGGTGGATCCCGGCGAACTCTCCAATGCGGAGACCAAGTCGATCGCGCGCAATCACGTTGGCGAAATCGACATCTCGCTGGCGCAGCCGGTTGCGGCCGACCCCTATCAGGACAATCCGCGCACCGGACGGCTGGTGATCGAGGTCAATGGCCGCATTGCCGGCGGCGGCCTCGTGCTGTCGGTCGATGCCGGACAACGCGCCGTTCCCATCGACATCGTTCCGGTGGAATCCGCGCTGCGTCCCGAAGAGCGTTCGGCGCGCTATCACCATAACGGCGCGGTAATCTGGCTGACGGGCCTGCCCGGCTCCGGAAAATCGACGCTGGCCCGCGCGTTGGAGCGCCGGCTGTTCTCTCGCGGCGGTTCACCGATCCTGCTTGATGGCGACACCCTGCGTGCCGGCCTCAACAACGATCTCGGCTTTTCGCCGCAGGACCGCAGCGAAAACATTCGCCGCCTCGCGGAAGTCGCCACCCATCTGGCGCGCAACGGCCACGTCGCGATCGTCGCCGCGGTTTCGCCCGCGATTGCGGATCGCGCAGTGGCGCGCCGCATCGCCGATACCGCCTTCCGCGAAATCCACGTCGCCGCTCCTGCCGAAGTGTGCGAGAGCCGCGATCCCAAAGGCCACTATGCCAAGGCCCGTGCTGGCACGCTCCCCTCGTTCACCGGGATCACCAACGACTATCAGCCGCCGGCTAGTTGCGAGTTGACGATCGACACCTCAACCCGGACGGTGGCCGATGCCACCGACGCGATCGAACGGATGCTGGCCGAGACCGGCGTTTTGTTCGACGAACTGGTGGACCTGGCGGCCAATATCTAGGCTTTTTGGGGCCTTCTCATCGACCCGGCTTTAGGGCTAAAAGGGCGGCCGACGCCGCCCCTTTTGGCGCGCTTTTTGCTGTTTTCACACTGAAAACGCCTTCCTGTTCGCCGTTTCTACCCCGAGAAAGCCCATCATGAATCGTGTCGATGCCCACGGATTGAAGATCGCCCCTGAACTGTTCGATTTCATCGCCAAGGAGGCGACCCCCAAAACCGGGATTTCCCCCGACGCATTCTGGGCCGGGCTTGCCGCCATCATCGCCAAATTGGGACCGAAAAACCGCGAACTGCTCGCCGTCCGCGACGCACTGCAGGCCAAGATCGACGGCTGGCACCGCGCCAACAAGGGCAAGGCGTTCGACATGAACGCCTATACGGCCTTCCTCAAGGAGATCGGCTACCTCTTGCCGGAGCCCGCGACCCACAAGGTCGAAACCGCTGATGTCGACGAGGAAATCGGCAAGATCTGCGGACCGCAGCTCGTCGTCCCCCTCACCAACGCCCGCTATGCCTTGAACGCGGCGAATGCCCGCTGGGGCAGCCTGTATGATGCTTTCTACGGCACGGATGCGATCCCGCACGAGGCGAGCGAGGCTGGCCGCGGCTACAACAAGGCGCGCGGCGACAAGGTGATCGCCAAGGCCAAGGCGTTCCTCGACGCCGCCGCGCCGCTCGCGACCGGCAGCCACACCGACGTGACGTCTTACAGCGTGATCGCCGGCCAGCTCGCGGTCAAACTGAAGAGCGGCAACGCCACCGCGCTGAAGTCGGCCGAACAGTTCGCCGGCTATCTGGGCGACGCTGCCGAGCCGACCGCGATCCTGCTGGTCAACAACGGCATGCATGTCGAAATCAAAATCGATCGCAGCAGCACCATCGGCAAGGACGATCCTGCCGGTGTCGCCGACATGATCCTGGAATCGGCGGTCTCGACCATCCTCGACATGGAAGACAGCGTCGCCGCCGTCGATGCCGAGGACAAGGTGCTGGTCTATCGCAACACGCTCGGCCTGATGGACGGCACGCTGTCGGCGGATTTCGACAAGGGCGGCAAGACGCTCAAGCGTTCGCTCAACCCCGACCGCGTCTACAAGACGGCCGACGGCAAGGACCTCACGCTGCACGGCCGCAGCCTGCTATTGATGCGCAATGTCGGCCATCACATGTTCACCGACGCCGTGCTGGACTCAAAGGGCGAGGAGATTCCCGAAGGCCTGCTCGATGCCGCCGTCGCCGGCCTGCTGGCGATCCACGATCTCAAGGGCGGCTCGAAGACCAAGAACAGCCGCACCGGCTCGGTCTACATCGTCAAGCCGAAGATGCACGGCCCCGACGAGGTCGCGCTGACCTGCGAATTGTTCGGCGAGGTCGAGAAGATGCTGTCGCTGCCCGAGAGCACCATGAAGGTCGGCATCATGGACGAGGAGCGCCGCACCACGGTCAACCTCAAGGCCTGCATCCAGAACGCCTCGAAGCGGATCTGCTTCATCAACACCGGCTTCCTCGACCGCACCGGCGACGAGATCCATACCTCGATGGAAGCGGGTCCGATGATCCGCAAGAACGACATGAAGGCGCAGCCCTGGATCAAGGCCTATGAAGACTGGAACGTCGACATGGGCCTGATCGATGGCCTGCCCGGCCATGCCCAGATCGGCAAGGGCATGTGGGCAGCACCCGACAAGATGGCCGACATGCTGACGCAGAAGCTCGGCCATCCGCAGGCCGGCGCCACCACCGCCTGGGTGCCGTCACCGACCGCCGCCACGCTGCACGCGCTGCATTATCATCAGATCAACGTGCAGGCGCGCCAGCAGGAGCTCGCCAAGGGCGGCCAGCGCGCGAAACTTTCCGACATCCTCACCATTCCGGTGTCGCAGTCGAACTGGGCCCCCGACGACGTGAAGCAGGAGATCGACAACAACTGCCAGGGCATTTTGGGCTATGTGGTGCGCTGGATCGACCAGGGCGTCGGCTGCTCCAAGGTGCCTGATATCCACGACGTCGGCCTGATGGAAGACCGCGCGACCTTGCGCATTTCCAGCCAGCATCTGGCGAACTGGCTGCATCAGGGCGTCATCACCAAGGATCAGGTGATGGAGTCGCTGAAGCGCATGGCGGTCGTCGTCGACGGCCAGAACAAGGGCGATGCGCTGTACAAGCCGATGGCGCCCGGCTTCGACGGCATCGCCTTCAAGGCGGCGTGCGACCTGGTGTTCAAGGGCCGCGAGCAGCCGAACGGCTACACCGAATACATCCTCACCGCCCGCCGCCGCGAAGCCAAGGCAGCCGGCTGACCGGCCGGCCTGAGCTCCATCCGGATATCAGGCCGCGCGTATCGTCTGCAGGAATTTCCCGACTTCGAGCTTGAGGGAATGGCCCTCCTGCGAGAGCGAACGGGCGGAACCATGAACCTGTTCGGCCGCCGCCTGCGTGTCGGCCGAACCTCGGCTGACATCGGCGAGGCAACCGCCAACTTCGATGGCGCCCTGAGCGGCTTGCTGGACGTTTCGCGCGATCTCCTGCGTCGCGGTGCCCTGCTGTTCGACGGCTGCGGCGATCGCCGTTGAAATCTGGGAGATCTGCCCGATCGTGCCGCCGATCGCCTTGATCGCGGACACTGACTGCTCCGTTGCCGACTGCATCTGCGTGATCTGGGCGCCGATTTCCTCGGTCGCCTTGGCGGTTTGGGCGGCAAGCGCCTTGACCTCGGAAGCCACCACCGCAAAGCCGCGACCCGCCTCGCCGGCGCGCGCCGCTTCGATGGTCGCATTGAGCGCCAGCAGGTTGGTCTGCTCGGCCACCGCCGCGATCAGCTTGACGACTTCGCCGATGCGGCCGGCCGCCTGCGACAGTTCCGCGATCCGCTCATTGGTCTGTTCGGCCTGACGCACGGCTGCATGGGTGATGTCTTCCGATTGCTTCACCTGCCGGCCGATTTCGGTCACCGAGGAAGCCATCTGCTCCGAAGCGGCAGCCGCCGATTGCGCATTGGCCGATGAACGGTCGGAAGCGGATGCCGCCTCTGCCGTATGCTTATGGCTGGTTTCGGCCGTCCTGGTCAGGCTGCCGGCGGCGAGTTCGATTTCGGAAGAGGCCGTTGATACGGCCTCGATGATCTTGCCGATCGCCTGCTCGAAGCCGTCGGCGACCTGGCTCATCGCCAGCTTGCGTTCTTCCTCCGCCCTGAGCTTGAGGCCGGCCTTCTCGGATTCCATGGCCTGAACGCGCAGCGCGTTTTCCCTGAACACCTGGACGGCGCGGGCAATGGCGCCGACTTCATCCGTTCGTTTGAGGGACGGTATTTCAATGTCCAATCCGCCGCCGGCGAGCCGTGCCATCACGCCGGTCATGCGGGTCATCGGCCGGATCACACCGAGGCCAACGCCGACAAGGCCGCCGCCAATGATCAGGAAGACCAGGGCCGAGATGCCCCACAGAATAACGTTGAACGTGCCGACACGCTGGGTCGCGGCAGTTTCGATGGCCGCGTTGTCGTCAGTGGTCTTCTTGACGATTTCGTCGATCAGGGCGCGGTGCGCCAGATAGGCGGCCGAGATTTCCGAATACGCCTTTGCCGCGGCGGCGGCATCTGCCTTGGCCAGGGCCGGCAGGAACGCCTGCTCGATGGCGTTCCAGAAACGCTGCACCTCGCGATGCGAATCCATGACGAACTTGGCCTTGACCCCAGGCTCGAGGTCCGCCTTCACCCAGAACTCGTGGCGCTCGTCATATTCCTTTTTCAATTGCTTCAGCCGCTCGCGACGGTTGGCGAGTTCAGCCGGATTGTTCAGGGCAAGAGTGGCTTCGAGATAGGATTCGATCACATATTCCGGCGGCGGCAGGATGTCGGCGATCAGATCGTTGCCGAGCTTGAGCTTGTTGTAGAGGGGTCCGCCGACCTTGACCTCGCTGAGCGCGAAGATGCCGGTGAACACCACGGCCCCCAGACCGATTGCCGTGACAAGGCCGAACAGGACTATGGCGCGCGTGATCGTCAAACGAAGCTTCATTGCCAACGTTTCCTTAAAAATCGATTCGGTTCCGCTCTTGGCGAGCCGAACTTAAATTCGCTTGAAACGCGAAAACTATTCACCACTCGCGTTAACGTACAGTTTGTTTTCGGTACTCGGGTCCGGAATATTTGATTGCCGTTGGGCGTCGCAGGACCCGTGTAAATACGGAGACCACGCGATCTGTCGCAGGGCTGGTGCCGCTTTGCCGCATCACAGGAACGTTTGGATCGTGCGCCCGTTGAGAATTCATCTCAACTCACAGGGAGAAATGACGATGGATTGGAACCGGGTTGAAGGAAACTGGAAACAGTTCAAGGGCGCCGCCAAGGAGAAATGGGGCAAGCTCACCGACGACGATCTCAATGTGATCGAAGGCCGTCGTGAGCAACTCGAAGGCAAGCTGCAGCAACGCTATGGCTTCGCCAAGGACCAGATCCGCAAGGACGTGGACGACTGGTTCGGGACACTGAAATAGAATCCTCAAAATGAAAAGCCCCGGCAGCGCCGGGGCTTTTTGTTTGGGCGGTCGCTAGATCACCGCGATGTATTTCAACAGCGAGATCACGCCGAGGATGATCACGACGACTCGCGCGATCTGTTTGGCGCGGCCATCAAGCGGCAGCAGGTTGATGAGATAGAGAACGAGGATAACGACGAGAAACGTGACGAGTACGCTGACAAGCATGCGGGCCCCCTCGGCTGAAATAGCGCGGTTAGTGTTTTGTTAACGTGGCACGTCAACTTGGGTTCCGGCACGGGAACCTGCGGGCGGACATAAAAACCTCAAATATTTCAATGGTTCCGTAGTTTTACGGCGCGGGCGCTGTCTAAGTATTTACCCTTTTCCCCCCAAATGCCCCGCAGCTTGGGGGAGCAACATGTTGAATCGTCTGACCGTATCCACGCTGCTGAAGACCGTCATTCTCGCCACCGCCTTCTGCATCGTGGTGGGGTTCTCGCTCAACGCCTGGGATGCCTGGGGCCGCCTGCAGGTGGCAAACCGCATCTCGGTGGTCACCGACGCATCCGCCAATATGTTCAAGGCGATGCATAATCTGCGCACCGACCGTTCCACGACCAACCGGCTGTTGAATGCCGATGCGCCGATGGACAGCGATATCGAAAAATATCTGCGCAACATCCGCGATACGCAGATGCCCGCCTTGAGCAACGCGCTGGCGCTGCTCCCGTCCATCGAATTCGCGCAAGCCCAGACACTGGTGCCTGAGCTCGATCGTCTGTTCAAGAAGCTGAGCACGCAGCAGAAGGAATTCTGGGACGAGGTGAACAAGCCGAAGGCCTCCCGCCGTCCGACGCAAGGCAAGGAATACATGGAGACCGCGACCGCGCTGCTGGAGACGCTCGACAAATTGTCCGCAGCGCTTTCCACCGTGGTCAACCATCAGGACCCGATGATCGACCAATTGCTGGCGATCAAGCAGGTCGCCTGGCTGCTCCGCAACACCGCGGGCGAAGCATCGCTGCTGGTTTCCAACGGGCTCTCCGCAGGAAAGGCGGCGCCGGAAACACAGCTCAAATATCTGAAGTTTTCTGGCGGCATCGACGCCGCATGGAACGCGCTGGAACTGACCGCCTCGGGAATGCAGTTGCCGCCGGCGCTTGTCGCCGCGATAGCCGCGACCAAGACCGCCTATTTCGAACCGGACTACATCACTTTGCGCGATCGCCTGATGACGACGATGGTCGCCGGCGGGCAGCCCGAACTGACCGCAAACCAGTGGACGCCGATTACGGTCGGGCGCCTCGGCAGCGCGGTCAAGGTCGCCGAAACGGCGCTCGACGCCGCCCGGGACCACACCGTGGTGCAGTATTCCTCGGCCCGCCGCGCGCTGGTGGTGCAACTGGTGCTGCTCGTCGGCGCGTTGGTGTTGACGTGCGGCGCGTTGATTCTCGTCACCCGCCGCGTCATCAAGCCGCTGCACAATATGCGCGACGCCATGTTGAAAGTCGCCGCCGGCGACCTGACGGTCGACACCGGCTATGCGGTGCGCAAGGACGAAATCGGTGCGCTCGCCGGCGCGCTGGAGACGTTCAAGCAGCAGGCCGAAGACAAGGTCCGGATCGAGGCGCAGGAGCGCGAACGCAATGCCGGCGCTACCACGCGCCAGCAGGCGATCGAAAGCTATGTCGGCGAATTCGAGAGCATGGTTCGCCAGACGCTCGACCAGCTGGGCGACGCGTCCGGTCAGATGCGGATCACCTCGGACGGCCTGTCCGCGGTTTCCCGCCAGACCAACGCGCGGGTTGAGGTGGCCGAAAAGGCCTCCAGCGAAGCCTCGATGAGCGTCGAGACGGTCGCGGCCGCGTCGGAAGAATTGAGCGCCTCGATAAACGACATCAGCCAGCAGGCGGCACACGCTGCCGGCATTGCCAGCCGCGCGGTGAGCCAGGCGCGTGAGACCGACGGCACCGTGCAGGGCCTTGCCACATCGGCAGGCCGGATCGGCGAAGTCGTCGGGCTGATCAACTCGATCGCCGCCCAGACCAATTTGCTGGCGCTGAACGCGACCATCGAGGCCGCCCGCGCCGGTGAAGCCGGCCGCGGCTTTGCGGTGGTGGCTTCCGAAGTCAAATCGCTGGCAAGCCAGACCGCGAAGGCGACCGAGGAAATCTCGGAGCAGATCTCCGACATTCAGAAAGTCGCGAATGAGGCCATCGAGGCCATCAAGGGCATCGGCGGCATCATCGGCGAGGTCAACGAGGTCGCGACCGCGATTGCGGCCGCCGTGCAGGAACAGGGCGCCGCGACGCAGGAGATCACGCGCAGCACGCAATTCGCCGCCCAGGGCACCAAGAACGTCTCCGACAACATCTCGGGCGTGAAGACCGACGCCGACGCGGCAGCGGCCGCCGCCGACGACGTCAAGCACGCCTCCGAGACGCTGGAAACGCAGAGCAAGCAATTGGGTACTCAGGTCACTCAGTTCCTCGGCAAGATCCGCGCGGCGTAGTCATCTCCACGATCTCGTCATGCCCGGCCTTGTGCCGGGCATCCACTACTTACTTTTCCACCCACACCAAAGACGTGGATGGCCGGGTCAAGCCCGGCCATGACGGACGTTGAAATATCGCGCCCCAAAATGTAATTCCCTGCCATCACTCCCGCGCCACTACCGGCACGCGTTCATACTTCGCGCGCAGCTTGTCCGAGGCGGGTGAGAAGTTCAGCTCGGCGCCGCGCTTGTCGGCGCTGCGGCCGGCCACCAGCAAACCGTTTTCGCCGGCGACGATGTCGCCCTTGCGCAAGGTCGGATCGGCCTCGATCTTGACCGGCGCGAGCCCGGTCTGATCCTTGCCGTTGCAGGTGCACCCGGCTACCAGCTCATTGCGATAGCGGAACGCGTTCGGCAGTTCCGAATAGGGCTTTCCGTTCTCGGCGGCGGCGTTGTCGATGTTGCTGCCGTAGAACACTTTGGTCTCGCTGGCCGGGCAGAAGCTGTCGCAGGACGCCACACGGCTGGCATTGTCGGAGGCCGTCACGGGGAAATAGCGCCCGTCGCAGGTACGCACGCAAAACGCCTGACCGCCGCCGCCATAACGCCGCGTCTCGCCGCGCTGAAGGGGCATCGGTCCGCCGTCGTTCACAAACGGCAACGAAATATGGGGGGCCCTCGCCCGGCCCATGCCGCCGAACAGGGCCGAGAAGAAGTCCTGGGCCTGCGCCGCAGGCGCCAGCGCGGCAGCGCCTGCCAAAGCCGCCGCGCCCAGGATTGCCATTCTACTCACGGCCATTCGCGTCTCCCGTTACGTTCGGCCGCTCAGTTGAGCTGCGACGCCGTCAAATTCATTGCCTGCCGCCCCGACGGCGGCGTCGTCACCGCCGGACGCGCCGGCCGCACGCTGATGGTGGTGCGCGTTTCCATGCGCGGCGCATTCTTCGGCAGCACCACGACCCTGGTGCCGACGTCGACCCGGCTGAAGAGATCGCTGACGTCCTCATTGGTCAGGCGGATGCAGCCTGAGGAAACGAACTTGCCGATCGTCGAGGGATCGTTGGTGCCGTGGATGCGGTACTGGCTGGAGCCGAGATACATCGCCCGGGCGCCGAGCGGATTGCCGGGGCCTCCGGCCATGAAGCGCGGCAGATAGGGCTGGCGCGCGATCATCTCGGCCGGCGGATGCCAATCCGGCCACTCCGCCTTGCGGCTGATGGTCTGTACGCCGGACCAGGTAAAGCCTTCGCGGCCGACACCGACGCCGTAGCGAACGGCGCGGCCCTGACCGAGCACGTAATACAGCGCGGTGTTGCCGGTATCGATCACGATGGTGCCGGGCGCCTCCGACGTGTTGAAAGCGACGACGGCACGGCGCAGCCGCTCCGGCACGACGCCCGCGTCGGGCGTTACCGGCTCAACCATCATCTCATCGGAGGGAAACGAGTTTGGCTGGGTGGACGCGTAACCCAGCACCTGTGCGCTCGCCGCGCTGGAAAATACCGAGGGGGCCAGCAGCATGGTGCTGATGAAGACGAGCGCGTGGGTTACGCGCGACTGACGCCGGCGATGAGAGGACTGTGTCATGGGACTGCCCCGGTTGGATACGCATCGTGTGATGCTCTGAATTGGCAACGCGACCGGGGCTGTGCAGTTCCCTGCGACTCACGTTGACAGGCCTGCTGTCAAGCGCGCCCGTGCTCACGCGTCCGCGATGGAACTTCTGCTCCCGGCGCTCGTTAGGGCGGTTGAGAACGGTTCGCGGGGCGACGTCGCGGCTGCCATGTGAACACCGCCTCGCGCGGGGGAGAACCGTTGTGCGCGTATTGCCCCCCAAGCCTTTGCCTGAAGAACGCAGGGCGCCTGAAGATCGCAAGGCACCGTCCAAGGCACCGTCCGATGAAAACAAGCCGTCGGAACGAAAGCCGGCGCAAGGCGAGCACAAGACAACCGAACGCAAGCCATCCGACCGCAAGCCTTCTGACAACAAGTCCTCCGACCACAGGGCCTCTGACCAAAGGACTTCGCCGGGCGACCGCCAGAAAGCCAATGCGCCGGAAGGCAAACCGCTGCCCGACAGTAATGTCGAATTGCCTCCGCTGATCAGCCGCGCTGAAATCGTCGCCTTTTCGCTGGTATCGCTGCTGATCATCTGCATCGTCGCCGTGCTCTACGCCGCGAAAGCGTTCTTCCTGCCGATCACGATGGCATTCATCGTCGGCACGATGCTGTCGCCGGCGGCGAGCTTCCTCGAGCGCTATCGTATTCCCCGTGCGCTGGGCGCCGTCCTGATCGTGGCCGCCGTCGTCACCGGCGCAGCCTTCATGGTCGGACTGATTGCATCGCCGGTAATGGAATGGAGCAACAAGCTTCCGGAACTGGGGGCGCAGCTGAAGGAAAAAATGCACGTCTTCGACAGGCCGCTGGCGCTGTGGCAGCAGCTGCAAGGCATGCTCGGCAGCTCCGACACGCTGGCGACCTTCCACATGCCGAAATTCGAATGGGTGCAGCCGACGCTTGAATTCCTGTCGCCGACCCTCGCCGAGTTCCTGCTGTTCGTCGCCACCCTGATCCTGTTCATCGCGAGCTGGAAGGACCTGCGCCGGGCAATGGTGATGAATTTCGGCGACCGGCCGGTGCGGTTGCGAACGCTGCGGATCCTCAATGAGATCGAGGAGCATCTGGGCAGCTATCTGCTGATGGTGACGATGATCAATGTCGGCGTCGGCATCGCAACCGGCATCATATGCGCGGTCACGGGCATGCCTAATCCGGCCGGCCTCGGTGCGCTGGCCGCGACCCTGAACTTCATTCCGATCATCGGACCGGTCGCGATGTTAGTCGTGCTGATCGTGGTCGGCCTTGTCGCCTTCCCGACGATCAGCGCGGGGCTGCTCGCGCCGCTGCTGTTTGCCGCGATGACCTTCCTCGAGGGCCATTTCGTCACCCCGACGATCGTCGGCCGCAGGCTCGAGCTCAACGCGCTGGCGGTGTTCATCGCGCTGGCATTCTGGACCTGGCTGTGGGGACCGATGGGCGCGTTCCTGGCGTCGCCGATCCTGATCGTCGCGCTGATCCTCAAGGAGCATCTGATGCCGGTCAATTCGCCGCAGTTGCCCTAGAATCAAAGGGTTTCGCAGCAGGAACTTCCGCTTCAGGCAGGCGTTTCCTCGGTACGCAAATTTAGTACCCGGGAGCTTTTGATGTCGATGACGAATGGCGACGCCGCAAAGAACCTGACGGATAAAGCGACCTACGAACGCCTGGAAAAGGATGTAACCGCCGTGAAAAACGATATCGCAGCCCTCACCGACCAGATCACCGATGCGCTCAACAGTTTTGCCGGCACCGCGGGCAAGCAGGCCCGCCGCGGCTACAAGCAGGCGCGCGCCAATGCGGAGCAGGCGGTGGACGACATGTCCGAGCGCGGCAGCGCCATGATGGACGCGGCTCAGGATGCGGCCTCCTCGATCGAGGAATCGCTGGAAGACGTCATCACGCAGCGGCCGCTGGCAACGGTAGGCCTTGCGCTGGGCGTGGGCTTCCTGCTCGGCGCAATGTGGCGCCGATAATCGGCGATGATGGCAATGATGACCCGCGCCGGAAAGCCAGCCTTCATCTTCCGATCGCGGCGCCGGCGCGAGGTCGTTTCTTTTATTGATGTTCTTTTCAGATCGAGGCGGGCCCATGTTTCAGCGACTGATCGATGACTTCAAGGATTCGACCGGCACTGCGCTCCGGCTGACCTCGCTCGCGGCAGCAGCCGCAGTTGCTTTGCTCGTCACCACATCGTTTCTGTGCGCGGCCGCCTTCATCTTCGTGCTGGAGAAGTACGGCCCCGTTTATGCTTGCCTGACCGGCGCCGGCATCTTCTTCGTGGTGACGATGATCGCGGCGATCTCCTATATAGTGCGCAAGAAACAGATCGAGACGCGCGTCAAGGAGACGACAAAATCCGCCGCCCAAACCATGCTGGCCGATCCGATGCTGGTCGCGGCCGGCATCCAGGTGGTGCGCGCGATCGGCATCAAGAAGTTGATTCCGATTTTGGCGGTCGGGGGACTGGCGCTGGGATTCTTGGCGAGCCGCGGGCAAAGCCAGGCCGGTGGCGAGGCGCCGGCGGAGTGAAGTTCGTTCGTGAGCGTTGGCGCATCGCGCCCCGATGAAAGCTGTCATCCTCCGCGAAAGCGGGGGATTCAGTACGCCGCGGCTTCTCGGTTCTATCATAGGCTTCTCTGGAATACTGGATCGTCCGCCTTCGCGGACGATGACACTGAATATGAGTTTGCGATCTCGCGGCGCGTTGCGCCCGAGCTTTGCTGGAAACTTCCCGCCCTCTTCAAACAGAAGGCGCAGGGAAGACCGGGTGCGCGCTGCACCCGCGGTCTCGCGTGCGGTTTGCACAAAACAAAGTGCACACGAGCATACAGGGCAGCGGAGAACACCCGGCCTTCCCTGCGCAATGGCTTTACGGCTTATGCCGTGATCTC
>NZ_JAFCMA010000055.1:0-30850 GCF_018130125.1 Bradyrhizobium sp. AUGA SZCCT0177
AGGCGTAAACCAGCGTCCACCGCAACCCGTCCAACGTCCGTGACGACGGCCGACGCCCTCTGAGTGGGACGGGATGGGCAAAGATATGCACCTGATTTGTATTCTGGTAAACAGAAATATTTTTTATTTCAGGACTTGACACGATTTCCGTAAACCAGAAGCGATTTGCCCGTCGGGCTGATATGTCGCACTTAACCGTCATTGCGAGCCACCGGGTCGCAATGACGCGGAGAGGACGACATCCAAATTAAGCTGTCATTCCGCGGCTCGCCAAGCGAGAGCCCGGAATGACGGGCGGAGAGAGTCGTGATAAGAGTGACAGGCCAATTCGCACGGGAGCAGGTTGTGAAAGCATTTGGTCTGGCTGTCACGCTGGCCGTCATGGCGACGCTGTCGCCGGCGCGCGCGCTTGAGGTGAGCGGCACTTCCGGCTTTCTCGGGGAATGGGAAGTGACTGCCACCGTCACCGAAACGGCATCCGGCCGCATCAGGGACTACCGTGGCCCGCTCGTACTGAAGCATATCGGCCTGTGCACGCAGGACGGCCCGGTGGAGAAGAAAGGCGAAATGCGCCTGCAGATTTCGGCTTCGTCCCAGTTGAACGCGACATTGTCGATGCCGGGCACCGAATGCACGGCCAGCGGACCATTATCCGATGGCTATAACGGCACCATGACCTGCTCCGACCGGCAGGTCATTCCGCTCCGGCTGCGAGTGAAATAGCCGCTTTGCTAGCCGCCGGTTATGCCGGCGACACGCAGGCCCGCGACGAACCGGTCGATGAAGCCCTGATCATTGCAGAAGAAGAGCTCCTGCCGCGCGGTATCCGTTTTGTAACCCGGCTTGCGTTGCAGCAGTTCGGCGGCCACCGCTTCGGCCTGAGCCTTTTCGCCGAGACGGCCGAGCGAGGCTGCCAGTGTTGCAAACGCCCGATACGGGACATTGGGCTGCCGGGTTGCCCTGCGGGCAAACTCGACGGCGATGTCGTACTCACCGAGCGAGAAATGCGCCCAGGAGCGCACGTGATGGAAACTCCAAAGATGGCTGTCGCGCGGACTGAGCATGGTCGCTCGATCGAGCAGCGTTTCCGCTTCGATCTCCCGCCCGTACCAGAGTAAATTGAATCCTTGCGCAAAATACCCTTGCGCAAAGCTTGGATTGAGTTCCAGCGACAGGTCGATCGCCGCCAGCGCTTCGTCATTCTGACGGGTCAGGCACAGCGCACGGCCGAGGGCGCAGTGACAAAAACAATCGAGGTCGTCGAGCGCCACGGAGACACGCGCCTGGCGCAACGCCGTCTCCAGCCGAGCCGGACGATCCCTGGGCTCGTCATACAGCGAGCGCTGAACATTGACGTAGGCGAGCGCGCCATGGCCGCGAGCAAAATCCGGATCGGCTTCGATCGCGCGCCTAAAATAGGCCTCCGCCTGGTCAAACCCCGGTGTGGTAAATCGCCATAGATTCCATAGGCCGCGCTGGTAGCAATCCCAGGCATCCAGGCTTTCCGGCGCCTTGCGGGCAGCCAGTTGCTGCTCCACCTTCGACAGCTCCGGTTCGATCGTGGCCGCGATCTGCCGTGCCATCTCCTCCTGGATATCGAAAATATTCTCGAGCTGAAGATCGTATTTGTCGGACCAAAGCTGTTTTCCGTCCGCAGCCCGGGCCAGTTCCGCCGTGATCCTGACCGCGTCGCGACTCTTGCGAACGCTGCCGGACATCACATAACTCACGCCGAGCTGGGCACCGACCTCACGCGCATCGACCACGCGCCCCCCGAATCCGACCGTGGAGTGGCGCGAGATCACGGAAAGCCAGCGATTGCGGGCCAAGAGGCGGATGATGTCTTCGGTCAGGCCGTAGCTGAAATAGTCGTTCTCCGGGTCATTCGACATGTTCTCAAACGGCAGCACCGCGATCGACGATCGCGCGATGGCTTCCGCCTTCACGACTTCCGAGACGACATCGTCGAGATGAGACACGTCGGTGGCAATCGAGACCCGCGCGGGAGCCACGCCCGCTGCAGCGGCGTCATCAGGAGCAAGCCTGACCGCATCGGCATCCGACGCTGCGACCGCCTGAACATCGCCGACGAACCGGAAGCCGCGCCGGTGCAACGTCCTGATAAAAAGCTGATCCGTTCCGTTGTCGCCAAGCACGCGTCTGGCGCCATTGATGCGGCTGGAGAACGCGGCTTCCGAGATCACCCGGCCATGCCAGACCGTGTCGATCAGCTCATCCTTGCTGACGACCCGGTCATGGTTGCGCACCAGGTGAACGATGACATCGAAGACCTGAGGCTCGATGTGGACGGACACGCCCTCGCGGCGCAGCTCCTGTTGGCCAAGGTCGATCTCGAAATTGGAAAATCGGTATTTCATTACCACCTCGGCGGAGGCCACGCCACAATCCCCGGCGTTACAGATCGAAATCAACCTCTGGCGGAGGAAAAACCAACGTCTCCTGAAGGAGTCCGCCAAGCGTGAGGGCGCATCTCAATTTACAGACGGGTCAAGGATCATACAACCGGAGACGTCACATGATCGGCTCGTCTGATTTCCACGCTTACGGATATTCCGCCAGACGGCCCGTTGCCGCACGGCAACGTGGCCAGCATCATGCAGTGCGGGCGCTTGCGCCGTTCCAGTCCACGACGACGCCAACCCTGCTGAGGAAGATCCTCGTCCTGGCCGCGCGCCTGAGGCGATTCCTCAATGGCCAGGTGGCGGCCGCGATCGCCCACCATGAGCGAGAGGCCGCGTCAATCGCGCAGCGAAAGCTCGATCAACGCCGGCTGGACAAGACGCGCATCTACTGCGGCCCGATCGACCAGGTCCTGGCAGCAGCGAGGCAGCGCAAGCGCGCCGCCTGAACCGGCTTGAACGAAGAGATTTCCGAGCAACTGCATATTTTGAGGAGACTGAAGATGTCGATTACGATGCAAACGGGTACGCCTGCCGCAATCCCTTCCTTTGCGATGAGAATGCTCGCCCTATGCTACGGCGGCCTCGCCTATCTGATTTTCCTCGGCACTTTCCTGTACGCGGTCGGCTTCGTCTCGCGACTGGTCGTCCCCAAGACCATCAACACCGGCCCGACCTCTTCGCTGTCGACGGCGTTGCTGATCAACCTGATCCTGATGTCGATCTTCGCCGTGCAGCACAGCGGGATGGCGCGGCAGGGCTTCAAGAGACTGTTCGCGCGCTTCGCCTCACCGGCGATCGAGCGCTCTACCTACGTCCTGCTCGCCAGCCTCAGCCTGATCCTGCTGTTCTGGCAATGGCAGCCGATGCCGGCGGTGGTCTGGAACATCGAAGGGCCGGTCTTCGCCGGCGTCGTGACCGCGATTGGCTTTATGGGCTGGCTTATCGTGCTCTACAGCACCTTCCTGATCAGCCATTTCGAGCTGTTCGGATTGACGCAGGTGGTGGCGCATTTCGCCGGACGCCTGACCGCGCCCATCGCGTTCAGGACGCCGGGGCTGTATCGCCTGATCCGGCATCCGATCTATCTCGGCTTTATCATCGCCTTCTGGTCAACGCCTGTCATGACGCTGGGGCATTTGCTGTTCGCGTCCGTGACGACGGCCTACATCTTCGTCGGCATCTGGCTGGAAGAGCGCGACCTGGTCGCATTCTTCGGCGACGAATATCGCAAATATCGCGAACGGGTCGCCATGTTGCTGCCCGGTCTGTTCTGAGCGAGACGAGCGAACGCGCCATGCATCAGTCGGAACGGCCTGCCGATGACCCGGCGGGCCGTTCGCGTGTCAGAGAGAAACGACGATGCTCAAAGCGTCTCTTGCTTGTGGCCGCATTGCTTGCAGGCGAATTTGACGCGGGTGGCGCCCTTTTCGGCCTGCAGACGGTTTGGCGCGCCACATTTGCCGCAAGTTGTCTCGATCCGCGTATTGCCCTGCTTGATGGTCAGGTTTCTCTTTTCCATGGTCTCGCGGATCAGGCGCTCGGCCTCCTCGCGCATCGCTTGCTTGTCCATCAGCCGCACCTGTCATGAAGAACGCTTGCCGCGTAAGATGTCAGGCACCTAACACATTTTGATGTCGGCCGTCACGCCGCTTCCGGTGTCAATGCGAGGATGCGCCGCACCAGCGCGAGCGCGGTTTCGGTGGCGGGATCGGCGGAAATGACGGGAACGGCCAGCACCAGCAGATCGACCGGTTGATGCGACAAAATAATCACATGCGTGGCATTGCCGGCCTTCATCAGCGACATCAACCGTTCGACCGCGGGATCCGTCGCGGCAAGGCCCCATGGCGCTTCGGGACGGCGCAACACCCGGCGCGTCGACAGCGCCTTCCGCAACAATGGCGGATCGTAGGCGGCAAGATCTCTTTCGCGATGGCGCCGGGCACTTTCGAACATCGGATGGCGTGCCAGTTCCGCGATCAATTCGTCGCGGGTACGGGCCGCGGACGCCGCGACGGAATTCAAAACACCCGGCACCTGGGCTTCGAACAGCGCGCGCAGCGTGTCGGTCATCAGGCCGATGGTCAGCACGCCCGCAATCGCGATCGCGCAGAAGCGCATGATTTGCGCGGCATCGACATCCGGCGACACGCAGGCGGCTGCGGCGCCGAGGGTAGCGGAACTCACCAGCCGCAGCACCGTCATCAGGATACCCTGCCGCCGCGTTTCGTTGCCGCCACCCGCGATCAGCACGGCGGTGACGACCAATAGCGCACCGAGCGCGCCAAGCCGGACCGGCATATCAGGCGCGAGCGCCTGATAATCCGTGACGATGAAGGGGATCACGATCAGCGCGCCGGCCGCGAGCCGGCCGATGCTGCGGTTTTCGGAGGCCAGCAGCGAGGTACGGTCCCGCGTCGCCAACAGCCACGCGCAAATGACAAATCCCGCAAGCTGGAATATCGCCAGCGCGATCGCATAAGGCCTCGTGTAGCTCTCCAGCCCGAACACGCCGCCGAGGCCGATCACGACGGCGCCCGTCAATGCCGCGATCTTGGCCGCACGCGGCGCGTGACGCCGCAAAATACCTTCAGTGACAATGAGCGCGCCGAGCGGCAGCAGCGCCGCCGGAATCAGCGACAGCCGATCGAGCAAGGCGCTGCCGGACCACCAGGCAATACCGCGCGCAAAAAACAACAGCGCGACCACGCCGAGCAGCAGGAGCAGGCGCAGGGTCAGCGGACTCCTGGGATCGCGCCGGTACAGCGCGAACATCGCGACGCAAAGCCCGAGCGCGCCGCAGAGATTAACGATG
Source organism: Bradyrhizobium sp. AUGA SZCCT0177 (assembly GCF_018130125.1). NCBI lineage: Bacteria > Pseudomonadati > Pseudomonadota > Alphaproteobacteria > Hyphomicrobiales > Nitrobacteraceae > Bradyrhizobium > Bradyrhizobium sp. AUGA SZCCT0177. The sequence continues at coordinate 5,239 of NZ_JAFCMA010000055.1, forward strand.
GAATCGGCGATCACGCCTGATGACATCGGGCTCATCGGCTGCTCCCTGACCGGGGCCGCAAGGTGCCGAATGCGCGCGTATCGTCCAGCCAATGCAAAAGCGGAAGCACCAGCCGCTGCAGCGCCAGCACGGCGGAGGCGGCCAGCAGCGCCGGCATCGAGCCGGCCGGCACCTCGCGCTGCAGATAACGCCGCGCGCCGGCGAGATCGACGCGGCCGAGCTGCAGCACATCGTCGCCCCTGGCGTAGTCGAGTTCGCGCATGCAGAACGCGTTGTATTGCTCGTCGCGATGTTTTGGCGCGACGTCCCAGGTTTTCTTGAGCGCGTCCGATCCACCGGTATAGGCGTCGGTGATCACGAAACGCGTCTCGTCGAACCCGGCCTCATCACCGACGCCGAACACCGCGCGATGCTCGCGCATGATGCCGCGCGCCAGTTGCAGATGGGCGAAGCTCTGCCGCGCATTGGCATCAGCCGAGGGAAACACATCCGAAAACGTGTCGCAGACCATTCCGAACACGGAAGGCACCTGCGTCACGTTCGAGATCCATTTGGGACGAAAACCGTCGCGGGCGAACAGCACCAGCGTGGTCAGGCCGTAGAGCACCCAGGACAGCCCCTGCCCCTGCACGTCAGGGTCGACCATCACGAGGCCGAGATGGGTGACCTCCTGCGGCTCGCCGTCGAGCTCGACGGACATCACCGACAGCGCGTTGAAGGCGATCGGGCGGCCGGTGGCTTCTTCACGGATCAGCGTGACGATGGCGCGCGACAGGCGTTCGCGTTTCCCGGAGAAGATGCCGTAGGTGAGGCTGCCGGCCGGCAGGGTCTTGCCGGCGACGGTGCGCAAATCCGCAACCAGTGCGTCGAGGTCTGGCTGCGCCAGTGAAAGCCCCGGGCTTTCGACGATCCGCGTCTGCAGGCCGGTGTGGGTGCGCAAGGTGAGATCGATGGTTTCCTGCGAGAGCGCCTTCAGCCAGAACGCGCCATAGCTGCGCAGGCGCCCGGCCGCGGAGCTGATCTGCCCGAGGCCATGACGGATCGCCGAATTGCGGTTCCCAGAAGACGCCATGACACCTGCCATTATACAGGCAAGAGTTGTGCGCGGCGCCTGTTAAGGAGCCATGAGTTCGCCCGGACAGGATTGCGAAAGGGTAAAAGATGCTTGAACGGCCACGTGAAAGCGGCGGAGAACAGTGTGGCTAGTCGCGAGATACCTTAAGCCCAAGACTAGCGAGACAAACGCCGATACAGGCCGTTGCGAGCAGGAGCGGAAAGCCGGAGTAAAAATCGAGGACGATTTGAAGTGCGACCCAATCAGATTGTGGGTCCGGATGCCCCTTCCAGAGGACACGCATTGCAATGGGCGTCCAACTGCCTGTCATAAGCCAGCCCACGAACTGGCCTAGAGCTCCGAGCGCCGCCCACAATGTTGCTAGCGATCCAAAGACAAACACAAGCCAGCCAAGCTTTCTCGTTAGCCAGATCAAGGCCTAACCCCTAAGCCAATTGCTGCGATCGCCGGACAGACAAACGGCGGATGCCGAAGCACCCGCCGTCTGCCTTCGCCAGCCACGGCGCTCAGGTAACGCGGACCGATTACGTTGATTTGGAAACTTCCATCAGCAGCCGCTCGGCCTTGGCGTCCTCGAGACGGTTCACCATCCGGTCGCTCTCGTGCATGTCGCGCACGGTCTTGGTCAGAGTGACGCAGCACTGCACGAGCATCAGGATGCCCATCGTGAGATAGCCCTTGATCCAGAGATCGACGGGGAGGAAGTAGACGCCGACGGCGACCATGAAGGCCGAGGCCGCGAACGACACATAGGTGAAGGTGACCCACGCGTTGCTGTGGTGTTGGACATTCTGGTTCATGGCGCCATCCTGCTGATGCGGCTGAAACGAAGGACCGGTCCCGGCCCGGTGACGTGAATCCCGTTGCGGAACCTCCGCCACCGACTCCTGCGCCCGCGCCAGTTAAGGAGATATGATCAAAGCACCCTCAGGTTGCGCAAGGGTAAACGAACATTGAGCGGCCACGTCAAATAATTCACGACCGGGAACCGCTGACGTCGCCGGGCCGGGTTTTCGAGGCGTTATAGTCGTGCGCAAGCAACGAACACAGGCCCATGCAAAATGCGCCGCCGAGGCCGAACTGCACCGACATGTCCTGCGGCAGCGATCCAAGCAAGGCGCGCGGCAGCACCATGGCCGCCGTCGCGCCGACCAGCGCCGTCAGGGGCGCCCTCAGCAGAAGCGGGATCGCGCGGGCCAGCTGTCCGTCAAGGATGCCCACGATCGCCGAAACCGGAAAGGTGACAAGAAACAACAGCACCGCGAAGAAGAGGACAAAGCTTTCAAAGGGCATTCCAACCGCGACCCAGGTCGTGAGAACGACCGATAACGGACCCAGCAGCAGGAACACCAGCGTTCGATTCATTGAAATCAGTTCCTCATAACGGACGGCTGCGGCCAAAATCATGCGACAGCAGCGAGCACACGGCCATATTGAGTGCGCCGACAACCCCAATTGCTATCGAAGAATCCAGCGGCATCGGCCCAAGCAAGACAGCCGGCGGGCCAATGGCGAGCAGCGCGCCCGACAGCGCCGCCAGGGGCGCCCGCCAGGCGATCGGCAAAATGCCGGACAGCCTGCCGTCAATGATCCCGGTGACGACGGAGGCAAGCAGGCCGAAGACAAACACCACTCCCATGATGACGGAAAGCAGGTAACCTAATCCGCCGCGCACGGCCTCGTATGCCAACAGCTCGAAAACGCCGAGCAGCGGACCCAGCAACCCGAACACGAGCGTGCGTCGCAGCCAGGGCAGATCGGTAAAGAGCGATCCGCGGTCGGCATCATTTTCGGGAGGGTTTTCAGTAGACACGTGCATTGCCCTTAATCCTGTTTTCGCCTTGTAACATGACTTCGCCGATTGGCGCGTGGTGGACGCTTGACGCGACCGTTGATGAAGCGGCGCGTCCCGCAGAAGCGGACGGCGGATGCCGGCTTTCAAGTGTTCGTACGGCCATATTCGTGCGACAGCACTGAGCACACGCCCATGCAGAATGCGCCGCCGATCGCAAGCGCCATCGACATCTCCTGCGGCAGCGGTCCGAGCAAAGCGGCCGGCAGGCCAATGGCCGATATCGCGCCGACGATCGCGATCAGGGGCGCCCGCAAGAAGATCGACAAGGTGCGGGACAGGATGCCGTCGACGAGCCCGGTGATTGCCGATACCAGCAGCGCGACGACAAACACCTGCTTGCCGATGAGCACGAGCCAGGCGTTAAGTCCCCCGCTCGCAACGTCGGGTGACAGGGCGACGAGAACGCCGAGGATCGGGCCCAGCAACAGGAACACGAGCGCCCGTCGCAGCGAGGGCGGACCCCATGCCGGTACGCCGCCAAATTCATCATCGAGAGGATTTTCGGAAGACATATGCATCGTCCTCACCTTTCTCTTGCCAGGTAAATTGGAGTTCGCGCGGGATCGCGCTCCAACGCGATTGTTGATGAGCCAGAGCGTGCCCCCGGAGAAACGAACGGCGGATGCCGAAACACCCGCCGCCCGCCTTCGCCAGCACGCGCCACAGGTTTACGCGGCCTTCGAAACTTCCATCAGCAGGCGCTCGGCTTTCGCATCTTCGATGCGGTTCACCAGCTTGCCGCTTTCGTGCATGTCACGGACGGTTTTGGTCAGGGTGACGCAGCACTGGACCATCATGATGATGCCCATCGTGAGATAGCCCTTCATCCAGAGATCGATCGGCAGATAGAACAGGCCGACGGCGACCATGAAGACGGAGGCGGCGAACGAAACATAGGTGAAGGTAACCCAGGCATTGCTGTGGGGTTGGACATTCTGGTTCATGATAGTCTCCTGTGTGTGGACGTTTGAGGTTGGGTATTAAATCGAAGGCTCGGTTCAGTCGGCTTGACTCAGTGGGCTTGGTTCAACGGGTCGTTCAGGTCGTCTGCGTGCGCTTGGCGTTCAGCCGCGCGAGCACGTCGTCAGCGGTCGACTTCAGTCGTGGTCCAAAGCCCTGTTCGGCGAGCTTTTCGGCGGTCGCCAGCGGTCCTGAGGCGGCATCGAGTTCGATCAGGGCTTCGTCGGCAGCCTGGGCTTCCATCTGCCGTTCGCGCAGACGCTTCAGCGTCCGCTCGGCTTCCGGCAGCGTGGCTTCGTAAGGCCGGGTCGCCTCCACCCCGCCGCGGCGCATGGCGCGAACAGCTTCCGAAGCACGGGCGATGCGGCGGCCACGATCGAGCTCGGTGATCCGGGACTCCGCACCGGCGACCTGGCGCTTCATCCGCGTGATTTCGGATGCGAACAGCGTGCGCGCGGTCATCGCGGCGTCGCGGTCGGCTTCGAGATTGGCGATGGCTTGCGCGGCCTCGCGGGCGAGGTCTTCCCGGCCGGCATCAAGCGCCGCGGTGGTGCGCACTTCGAGATCGGCGATCCGGGCGTTGGTGGCGTCGAGCCGGCGGCCCTCCTGCTGATCGCCCGCGATCGCCAGCGCCAGCGTGCGCTTGGAACGTTCCACGGCCGCGGCCGCGTCGCGCATCTGCTGGTCGAGGATCAGAAGCGCCGAGCGGTCTTCCAGTTCTTCTCCCGCGGCAGCCACGCTGCCCCGGAAAAGCGTCAAAACAGTTTTGAACATTTGGAGCTCCCTGTGTTATGAGCGTTGCTCATGAATCTGTTGTAGCACATCTTGAGCATTGCTCAAGAACTATTTTGAGCATCGCTCAAGAAAATGGTAGAAAATGTCTAAGGCATTGGAAAGACGGGCTAAATTACGCGAAGATTTGATCCTAGCGGCGGAACGGAGCATTTCCACGGGCGGTTTGGGGGCGCTGAAGACGCGGGAACTGGCGCGGGAAATCGGCTGCGCCAATGGCGCGGTCTATAATCTGGTCGACGATATGGACGAACTCGTCCTGCTGGTGGGATCGCGCACGCTGCGACGGCTCGATGCCGCGCTGAGCGAAGCCGAAAGCGCGGGTCCCCCCTCGCCGACCGAGACGCTGGTGCGCATTGCGGTCGCCTATTGCGATTTCGCCGCCGAAAATCTCCAACTCTGGCGCGCGCTGTTCGAACACCGCATGACGCCGGGCAAGCCTATTCCGGAGTGGGCGGTCAGCGAGCAGATGGATCTGTTTCGCCACATCTTCCAGCCGCTCGCTGCATTGCTGGCGTCACGATCTCCAGGCGAACTCGGCGTCACGGCGCGCAGTCTTTTCTCCGCCGTGCACGGCATGGTGCTGCTCGGCCTCGAACAGAAGCTGATCGCGGTGCCGGTCGAGGCGCTGCGCGCGGAGATCGCGGTTATCGTGCGGGCGATGGTGAAGGGGCTGACCTAGGCCGCGTGCTCATCAATCAGGGCGCTTGGATGAACCTCGCTCGTCCCGCGAGCTGTTTGCGGCCTAGACGGCGCAATGGCGGATCAGCTGGCCTCCATCAAACAGGCCTTTCGCGATCCGGTCGCGCGGGCACCAGATGGAGAGTCCGTACTCGTGCTCCGATTTTGTCTGGAGCAGCGCATCGGCGGCGATGCTGATGACGCAATCCTGCCCGCGCAAATCTTCCCAGTTGTTTTCAAACGCCGGCTCGATGCCGAACAGCCGATGGCCGCGCCAGCCGGTCTCACGCATGTCGACGAAGGGGCGGTAGCACGATGGCAGTTCGGCATAGCCTGCGCCGTGGTCGATGCGCGGGTATTGCAGGCGGATCGCGTCCCAGACTGCCTCGGCCCTGCCCGCGAGCATGTGCTTCGACATGTGCGGCTGCATCTCGTCGTGCAGATCGAGGCGCAGGCGCATAATGGCGGTCAATGAATCCTTGTCGATGGCCTCGTCCTTGGACTTTGAGAGCGCAAGGTCGCGCCAGGCTTCGAGCGCTGCGATCACGCTCGGCGCCTTACGCTCGAGGACACCGTAATGCGCAACCTTGTTGCGGATGACCTCCTTGAGATCCTGTTCGCGGGCCTGGTCCTGAGGCAAGCGTTCCCGCCAGGCGAAGAACTGCAACCCGTCGTTCAGATCGAATGTGAGACTACGGATGACGCTCTCGGCTTCGAGCGCGGCGATGCCCCAATTGACGATCCAGTCGAGCGGCGACTTGAAGCGATCCGGTAATGACGCCGGGCGGTCGTCGCCGGTGTCGAGAAAGGCGGTCGGGGTGACGGGCCGGCGGAGAAACGTTCGCCCTTCGCCAAAAAAGCCGTGCTTGCTGACCGGCGCGAGGTCTTCGGGCGGCGGAAGGATCTTTGCCTGGGACATCTGGGCAGCGCTGAGGATCCGGCAGGCCCAGGATTTTCCGATGAAGACCAGCAGGGCACCTTCCGCCGGCAAGCCCGGCGGCCGCAATCCGGTCTGCGGTTCAGGCTTCAACGACGCGAGGTCAATCTGGGCAATGAAGTGGAGCGGCGTTCCGTCCCTGTCTTTCGCCCATTCGAAGTTGCCCGGCGCTTTCGGCGCGCCGCCGATCCACGACGTGGCGTCGCCAGAACGGTCGAAGGGCGAGTGGAACAGCAGGGCCCAGGCCGGCAGCTGTTTTGCGCGGTCCGCGTCGCCTCCGCGCTCAAACAGTTCGGCAAGCCAAGCATCATCATCATCCATTGGCTTAAGACCTCGATTGAAAGCGAAATGGTTTGGAAGCGGCGGCTGTCGTCCAGCTTGCTTCAATGCGTCTATGGCTGCGCGTTAATGCGTCCATGTCCTAGTTGTGCAACGATGCCGGCCGCGCCAGCTGCGGCGCCCATACCCGGCCGAGCGAAGCCAGCGCGTGGAACAAGCCGCACACGAACCAGCCCAGCGTCAGCGCGAGGAAGGACAGCGGCCTGAACATCGCGAGGATGTCAGCCAGCGACAAATAATGTCCCGCGATCGCGCTGTTGTAGATCTGCGCTGAAATTGCCAGCAGAAGCGCGCCGATCAGGACAAAGAAAGCGGCGCGCTGCGATCTGGTGAGCCACCGCATGATCAGGAAATACAGCGGCGAGACGAACGCTCCCGCCATCAAGCCGCCGACTATCCAGAAATCCGTCATCTCAGCCCCCTGAGTTCTCGCAACCGGAGATACACAGGAGGCGTTGAAGGGCGGTGCGGAGGTAGAGTCGGATTTTAGTAAAATTTTATCGATGAGGCAGGATCGTTGGCCAGCAAGGCATTAGCGTGCAGGCGCTTAACAAGGAACGCCGTCATGCCCGGCCTTGTGCCGGGCATCCACGTCTTTGCAGCGTTGCAGCAAGAAAGACGTGGATGGCCGGGTCAAGCCCGGCCATGACGGAGAACGGGGGCCTCACACCGTCAACACCGTCGACCCCGTGGTCTTGCGCGCAGCGAGATCGGCATGGGCCTTGGCCGCGTCTTTCAGCGGATAGGTCTGGTGCACCTCGATCTTGACCGCGCCTGATTTCACGACTTCGAACAATTCGTTTGCCATCGCCACGAGATTCTCGCGCTTGGCGGCGTAGGTGAACAGCGTCGGGCGGGTGACGTAGAGCGATCCCTTCGCAGCCAGCAGGCCGAGGTTGAGCGGCTCGACGGCGCCGGAGGACGCGCCGAACAGCGCGGCGACGCCGAGCGGCGCGAGGCAATCGAGCGATTTCAGGAACGTGTCCTTGCCGACGGAGTCATAAACCACCGGCACTTTGGCGCCGCCGGTGATTTCGTCGACGCGTTTTACGAAATCCTCCTTGGTGTAAATAATCGTGTGGGCGCAACCATGGGCTTGCGCGAGCTTCGCCTTCTCCTCGCTGCCCACGGTGCCGATCACGGTGGCGCCGAGATGTTTGGCCCACTGGCCGAGGATCAGGCCGACGCCGCCGGCCGCGGCATGCAGCAGAATGGTGTCGCCGGATTTGACGCGATAGGTCTGGCGGATCAGGTATTGCGTGGTCAGGCCCTTCAGCATCATCGCGGCCGCGGTCTTGTCATCGATCCCATCGGGCAGCTTCAGCAGGCGATCGGCCGGGATCAGCCGCGCTTCGGAATAGGCGCCAAGCGGCGAGGCGCCGTAGGCGACGCGGTCACCGGGCTTCAGATCGGTGACACCGCTGCCGACTTCCTCGACCACGCCGGCGCCCTCGCTGCCCAGCCCGCTCGGCAGTTGCACGGGATAGACCCCCGAGCGGTTGTAGATGTCGACGAAGTTCAAACCGACCGCGGTGTGGCGGATGCGCGCCTCGCCCGGTCCAGGCTTGCCGACCTGGACTTCCTCCCAGGTCAAAACTTCAGGACCGCCGGTCTTGTGAAAACGGATGGCGTGCGTCATGGGATGCTTCTTCCTTCGGGTGGGATGAAAAGAGAAAAATGTTGCGGCGGTTCAAGTCTCGATGATGACGTAGCTGTCCTCGACATGGACCGCAAAGGTCTCGGCCACATAGGGGCCCTTCTCGAGGTCTTCAAGACCTTTGGCAAGTTCTTGAGTAAGCTCTTCGCCGCGTTCGATCGCAACCGGATAAGAACGGATCTTGACGCGCTTCGGATCGAAATAGGATTGCCCGTTGCGCATGTCGAATTCCCAGCCGTGCCAGGCGCAACGCAGCAGCTCGCCGACGCGCGAGCGCTGATAGACACCGGGCTCCGGCGAGGTCAATCGCGCCACGCACGCCGCCTTCTCCAGCGGCGCACCAGCGTGCGGACAACGATTGAGCAACGCAAAGAATTCGCCATTGACGTGGAACACGACGATGTCGCGGCCCTCGACGCCAAAGACCTTGTTGCCGCCGGGCGGGATGTCTGAGGTGCGGGCGACGATGTGCCGGGCCATGCTTGGGTTAAACTATCATAGCTTGTAGACCGAGCGCGCGTTGCTGCTGAAAATCTTCTGGCGCTCGATCTCTGACAGCGGCGTCCTGAACGCGAAGCGCGGATCGTCGAAGTCCCAATGCGGGTAATCCGACGAGAACAGCAGGCGATCGACACCGACCCATTCGATCAGCGAGCGCAAATGTTTTGCCTCATCCGGCTCGTCGATCGGCTGCGTCGTGAACCAGAAATGCTCCTTCACATATTCCGACGGCTTGCGCTTCAGATGCGGCACCTCGCTGCGGAAGGTCTCAAAATGCCGGTCCATCCGCCACATGGCAGGCGGGATCCAGCCGAAGCCGCCCTCGATGAACACGATCTTCAGGTTCGGGAAACGTTCAGGGATTCCTTCGAGCACGAGGCTGCAGAGCATCGACGCCATGGTATGCGCGTTGCTCTGGTGTTCTTCAGCATAATAAGACGGCCAGCCGCCGCCGGTCGGCGCGTGCCCGCCATAGCCGCCGACGTGAATGCCGAGTGGCAGGCCGAGTTCCTGCGCGCGCTCGTAGATCGGCCAGTAGCGGCGGCGGCCCAAGGGTTCATTGGCACGCGGGCAGACGTTGATCTGCACATAGCGGCCGGTCTTGGCGCAGCGTTCGATCTCGGCGATCGCGAGCGCCGTGTCGTCCTGGCCGGCGAGGATCGAGGCTTTCAACCGCGGATCGCGATCGGACCAGAAGGCGAGCTGCCAGTCGTTGATGGCGCGCTGGATCGCGGCGCCGAATTCGAGATTCTGCTGCGAGAAGATGAAGAGGTCGAGCACCTGCAAAATGCCGTACTCGACATCGAGGGGATCGAGGTGCTGCTTCTGCATGAAGGAGAGATCGGAACCCGGAGGCCCGCCGGTCGGCGGCCACGCATCACGCCGCGCGATCAGCGGCGAAGAGCGCGGATAGGGCGTGGTGCCGATATAGGGCGTGCGCAAATGGCTGCCATATTCCCTGAAATGCTGTTGCCAGCGCTTCGTCATGAACTGGTCGAGGTCGCTATGGGCATGGATGCTCGGATGCACGTCGCAGTCGATGATGCGCAGCCGGCTCTTGGCGGCGGCTTCCTGTTCCAGAATCGGGCGGTCGATGACGTCGCTCATGCGATCCTCCTCATAAGGTAGTTCAAGCCGCAAGCTTCAGCCGCGGAAAGGTTTCCAGCGGATTGTCGGCGCACATGCGCGAAACGATACTGGCCGGCAGATGCGGCGGCATCGCGTCATTGCCATCGAACTGCCAGTGCGGATAGTCGGACGCAAACAGGAACATCTTGTCGGAACCGATCTGCTCGATGATATCTGCGACGCCAGCCGCATCCGGCGGGCCATCGAACGGCTGCATCGTGACGCGAAAATGGTCGCGGATGATCGAGGCCGGCTCGCGTTCGACCCAGGGCACCTCGACGCGCACGCCGCGCCAGGTCTTGTTGGCGCGCCACATGAAGGCCGGCAGCCAGCTGACGCCTGATTCCATCAGCACCACCTTCAAGCCCGGGAATTTGCCGAACACGCCCTCATAGACCAGACTCAGTATCTGGGCCTGAAACGCCTGCGCCTCCATCAAATAAAATTCGTAGCGGTAGGACGGCCAGCCGATCGAACTCGGCGCGCCCCGGTACTGGCTGCCGGCATGGATCGCGATCGGCAGCTTGTGTTTCTCGGCGGCCTGATACACCGGCCAGAAGTGACGCTTGCCGAGCAGCTGATCGCCCTGCGCCAGCACCAGCACGGAGACAAAGCGCTGATCACCCGCAAGCCGCTCGATTTCCTCGACCGCGAGATCCGGCGCCTGCATCGGCACCACGATCGAGGCGCGCAGCCGCTTGTCCTTCGAGAGCCATTCGGCCGCGATCCAGTCGTTGATCGCCTTGCAGAACGCGGCCGCCATATAAGGATCGAATACCGCTTGCGCACCGTACAACACATTGCAGATCGCGTGGCTGGCGCCGAGCTGGTCGAACGCACCGCGCTGCACCATCGCGAGGTCGCTGCCGGGCTTGCCCGTCGCAGGGCGCCAGTCGGCGCGGCCGGACAACGGCATGCTCGGCGGATAGGAATTGAGATCAAGGCCGTCGATGGCGCGGCTGACGACCTGCTCTTTCCAGTGATCGTCGAGATAGGGCAGCAGCGTGGTGCGGGTTCCGCCCACCGCGGGATGGATGTCGCAGTCGATCCGCGTGGCCGCCATGGCGTTTCCCTGAGTGTCTTTATTGGCAACGAGTGCGTCGCCCCGCAAATGTGCCGCCGATGTGCTGGCTGCGCAAGGGTCGAACGTGGAAACCGACCGGGTGGCAGACCTTGGATGGACGCATACCGAGCGATATTCGCGGCCTTGCGGCACGGCAGCAAAGCGCAAATACTCGTCTCAAGCGGGCCGGGAAAGATTCCGGCTGAACCCGCAAGAAACAGAGACCGGGGGAGAAACGTTATGACGCATACGGAGCGGAAGGCCGCCAGTAGCGAGAACAGCATGCAGATCGACCGGCGCAGATTCCTGGCAACGACGGGTCTTGCTGCCTTCGGAGTCACCCTCGGGATTTCCGGCAGCGGCGCCGACATTTCCGCCGCCTATGCACAAGGCGCCGCGCCCGCGGCCGCCGCGCCGAAAGGGCCGCAATATCTGAAATTCCCCGGCAAGAATGAAAAGCTCGTCCTGCTCGGCGACAAGCCGCTGGTGGCGGAGACGCCGGAGAGCCTGCTCGACGACGACACCACGCCGATCGAGAAGTTCTTCATCCGCAACAACGGACAGCTGCCCGAAGAGACGAAGAATCCCGACGCCTGGAAAATTACCATCGACGGCGAGGTCAACAACAAGATCGAGATCACGCTCGGCGAGTTGAAATCGAAATACAAGACGGTGACGCGGCGCATCGTGCTGGAGTGCGGCGGCAACGGTCGCGGGGCATTCTCGCCGCCGGCGCGCGGCAACCAGTGGAGCAATGGCGGGGTCGGCTGTGCCGAATGGACCGGCGTGCCGCTTGCCGATGTGCTCAAGAGCGCGGGGCTCAAACCCAGCGCCAAATACACCGCGCACTATGCCACCGATTTGCATCTGTCGGGCGACGCAACCAAGCCTACGATCTCGCGCGGCGTGCGGATCGAAAAGGCGATGGATCCCAACACGCTGATCGTGTGGGCCATGAACGGCCAGCCGCTGCCGAACATTCATGGCGGGCCGGTGCGCCTGATCGTGCCGGGATGGCCGGGCTCGGCGTCGCAGAAATGGCTGACCAAGATCACCATCCGCGACAAGGAGCATGACGGCCCGGGGATGACCGAGTTTTCGTATCGCACCCCGATCAAGCCGATGATCCCGGGCGACAAGGGCGATCCGTCAAACTTCCGGATCCTGGAGTCGATGCCGGTTCGCTCGATCATTACCAGCCCGGCGAATGGCGCCAAGTTCGCGGCCGGAACGAAGGAGCTGAAGCTGCGAGGCGCGTCGTGGGCCGGCGACCTCACGGTGAAGCAGATCGACGTCTCGACCGACTTCGGTGCGAGCTGGCAGCGCGCCAGGCTGGAAAAGCCGAAGAACAAATATGACTGGCAGCGCTGGACCGCGAGCGTGAAGCTGGCTTCCGACGGCTATTTTGAAATCTGGACGCGCGCGACCGATTCAAAGGGAGCGATGCAGCCGCACCAGGCCGGCTTCTGGAATCCGCAGGGCTATGGCGGCAACGCCATGCACCGGATCGCGGTGCTGGTGGGCTGATGCTGCGAGCTTTGGGAATGGCTGTCGCCGCACTGCTGTGGATGACGCCGGCGATCGCCCAGACCGCCTTCACGCCGCGTGACGAGAGCCCGGAGGAATTTGCCGCCGGGGCCGGCCGCGACGAGACGTTCTATGCCTGCACCGCCTGCCATGGTTTCAAACTCGTCGCCCAGCAGGGTTTGACGCGCGCGCAGTGGGACGATTCGATCAACCTGATGATCCGGCGGCACAACATGCCGCCACTCGACGACAAGGATCGCGCCGTGGTGCTGGGCTATCTCGAAGCTGCCTATCCGCCGCGAACCCCCGCCGCGCGCGGCGGCTGGCAGAACCCGTTTGCCAAGTAACCTGTTTGCTGCCAAGCGAACACGAGCCAGTCAGATCCGGTACAGCCGGCTCGCGGTGTTATGCAGGATGGCGGCCTGTTCGGCATCACTGAGATACGCGATGGCGCTGCGAAAGGTGCGGTACAGCGTGCCGTAATCGGTCCAGAGCTTTTCGATCGGAAAATTGCTGCCGTAAAAACAACGGTCCGCGCCGAACATCGCGACGGTTTCCTTGACGATCGGACCGATCAATTCGGCGCGGCAAGCGTGAACGAAGGTGCCGAGCCCGGAGAGCTTGACGTTGACATTCGGGCATTGCGCCAACGCCGCCATGCCGTCGCGCCAAAGCTGCCAACCCAACGCCGACATGTCTTCCAGCATGCCGGCATGTTCGAGCACGAACACGATGTCCGGGAACGACCGCGCCAGCTTCGCGCCGTCCATCATCTGGGAAGCGAAGATCTGCAGTTCGAACAGCAGACCGTGCTCGGCCAGCATCGCGAGACCACGCCGCCAGTCCGCATCGTTCATCACGTCCGCGCGCGGCGCGAAGCGGTATTGCGCGTTCTCATGCCAATGCAATTGCTGCCTGATGCCCCGTGTCGCCGGCAATGCCGCCAGACGCTTGAGCAAACTGCCGGCGTCGGGATCGGCGAGATCCGCATGGGCGACATTGGCGTGCGGCCAGCCGGTCGTATCCGCAATCGACTGAACCCACCGCGCCTCGTCGTAGCTCAGCCCCGCCGGCCAATTGGTCTGGATATAGATCGATTTGACGATATCGCAGTCCATGATGTCGCTGCGGTATTCGTAGATCGAGTAGTCGCGGCAGATCGGCTTGTAAGGTCCAAAAATGCGCGGCACAGGCGGCCCGGACAGCCAGGGCAGATCATTCAGGCGCCAGACATGATGGTGCGCGTCGACGGTTGGAACGGATTTCATTGCAGAATCTAACTTATGGCTTCATCTGCTTACGGCTTCGTGGCGGGATCGGCTTCGCCGAAAATATCGGCGGCGATGCGCGTCGGCTCGATCGCGGCGGGCACGCCGCAATACATCGCCACCAGCAGCAGGACGTCCTGCACCTGCGCCGCCGTGCAGCCGTTCGCCAGCGCCCCCTTGGCGTGGACGCGGAACTCGGCGGGCTTGTTGCTCGCAGCCATCATGCCGAGCATCACCAGGCTGCGGACGCCGTCGGAGAGAGCCGGCCGCTCCCAGACGTCGCCATAGACATAGGCATTGATGATGTTCTGCAGCGGCGCGCCGAACTCGCCCGACGCCGCCATGCGCTCGGCGACATCGGCCTCGCCGAACAGCTTTTTGCGCCGGCGCAGGCCTCGGGCGTACAGTTCACTGGTGTCCAATTCGAACTCCCCACGCGGCGTTGCCAATCTGACCTTACATTATACGGTCATTTCGTGAACGGCTGAATCCGCTAAAATAGCCATTTTAGGCCACGATCTCTTGCACCATATCTATTTGTCCGTATAAATCAATAGAAATCCGTAAAGAGATTTCGCCGATGATGGCTGGAGGAAACAGGATGAAGCTGCGATTTCGCATTCTCGCCGGTCTGGTCCTGCTCGGACTGTCGGGACCGCAGGCCAACGCCGCCGACGAATATCCGATGAGGCAGATCAAGATCATCGTGCCGTTTCCCGCCGGCGCCGGACCCGACCAGGTCGCGCGCCTGATCGGCCAGCGCCTGCAGGAGGATCTTGGGCAGACGGTCGTGATCGAGAACCGCAGCGGCGCGCTCGGCAGTCTCGGCGCGCAGGAAGTCGCGCGCAGCGCGCCTGACGGTTACACCCTGCTGATGGGAACCAACACCACCCAGGCCAGCAACGTCGCGATGTTCAAAACCCTGCCCTACGATCCGGCAAAAGATTTTGCACCTGTCATCCGCACCATCACGACAGCGATGGTGCTGCTGGTGAAGCCGGACTTCCCGGCCAGAGATCTCAAGCAATTCATGGAATACGCCAGGAGCCGTCCGAACCTGACCGCCGGCTATGGCTCCGGCGCCTCGCAGATATCGAACGCGCAACTGCAGAGCCGGGGCGGCATGACGATCCTCTCGGCGTCGTATCGCGGCGTGCCGCTGGCGGTCACCGACGTGATCTCGGGCGTGATCGATCTGGCCTTTGCGGATTTCTCGGTCGCGATCCCGCAAATGCAGGGCGGCACGCTGCGCGGCATCGGCGTGACGTCGCCGAAGCGCAACGAACTGACGCCGGACCTGCCTCCGCTCGCCGATGCCATGCCGGGCTTCGAGGCGACGATCTGGTACGGGCTGCTGGCGCCTGCGAAGACGCCGGAACCGGTCGTCAACCGGCTCTACACCGCAACCCAGAAAATCCTGTCGACGCCGGCGGTGCGCGAAAGGCTTGCGAGCCTCGGCATGGTCGTTGCCCCGATGCCGCCGGCGGAATTTGGCGCCTTCATCGCTAGCGAAATCACGCGATGGACGGCGGATGCCAAGGCCGCCGGCATCGAAGCCAAATAGGCGTGGATGATGACAACGGACGCGCCGGTCGGGATCGTTGGCCTCGGCCTGATGGGCATCGCGCTGTCGGCGCGGCTGATCGACGCAAAGATCCCGCTGGTCGGGTTCGATATCGACCCGGTCAGATGCGGGATGTTCAAGGCCAGTGGCGGCATGGTCGCGAATTCGGTGCGTGAACTCGCCGGGCGTTGCCGAACAATCATCGTCGCCGTCTATAGCGGCGAACAGGTCGAGGCATTGTTCGATGAAATCGACGATGGCGCCGGCGCCGTGCGGCCGGTCGTGATCTGCACCACGACCTGCGGACCCGGCGAGATCATCCGGATTGCCGCGCGCGCATCGGGCGCCGGCCTGCCGCTGGTGGAGGCGCCAATATCCGGCACCAGCACCGAGGTGCTCGACGGCACCGCCACGGCGCTGCTGGCCGGCGACGACGGCGTCATCGACCACGCCGGCGGACTCCTGAATATTCTCTGCCCGCGCAGCCTCCGCGTCGGCGTGATCGGCGACGCCAGCCGGGCCAAGCTCGCGATCAACCTGATCCTGCAGAACAACCGCGCCGCCCTGGCCGAGGGAATCGCGTTCGCCGAACGCATGGGCCTGGACGGATACGCCTTCCTGGCGGCGGCGCGGCAATCGGCCGCCTATTCCCGTGTGATGGACTCCAAGGGTGAGAAGATGTTGACGCGGGACTATCGGCCGCAGTCACATATTGCCCAGACATTGAAGGATGCCGAGTTGATCATCGAGGAAGCCGGGCGATGCGGCATGCATCTGCCGCTCACCACCATCCAGGCCGAACTTCTGCGCGCCACGATCGCGCTTGAGGGCCCGGACCGCGACAGCGCCGCGGTCATCGAGGCGATCCGGCGGCGGTCCGCCTTGCCTGAGGTGTTGCGATGATCCGTGCCGCCATTGCCGGTCTCGGCCGCTGGGGCCGCAATCTGGTCGAAGCCGCCAGCGGCCATCCGCGGCTGAAAATCGTCCGCGCCGTCGAGCCTGACATCAAGGCGGCGCAGCAATTTTGCAGCCAACACGATCTCGAATTGACCGCCGATCTCGATGCGGTCCTGGCCGATGACACGATCGGCGCGATCCTGCTGGCGACGCCGCATTCGCTGCATCCGGCGCAGGTGATCGCCTGCGCGGGGGCGCGAAAGCAGGTTTTTTGCGAGAAGCCGCTGGCGCTGACGCGCGCCGACGCCGCGCGGATGTTCGGCGCCTGCCGCGACGCCGGGGTCATGCTGGCCGTCGGCCATAACCGGCGCTTCTGGCCATCGATCCGCGCCCTGCACGAAACGCTGGCAAGCGGCCAGCTCGGGACCATCCTTCACGTCGAGGGCCACAACAGCAACGAAAACTCGCAGAAAATCACCAGCGGATGGCGGCTATCGCCGGAGGAATCGCCCGGCGGCGGCTTCACCGGCGCGGGCCTGCATGTGCTCGACGCCTTCGTCAGCATGCTGGGGCCGGTGGAACGGGTCTATGCCCGGCTGCGTCAGCGCGAGACCGGCCCGCCGCCGCTCGATACGGCGGTCGTGGCGCTGGATTTTGTCAATGGCGTCACCGGCACCCTTGCCACCGTGCGGGCAACGCCGTTCTACTGGCGCATACACCTGTTCGGAACGGACGGCTCCGCCGAGGTGCTGGATGAAACGACCATGATCCTGCGAAAGAGCGGCGCTGCGCCGCAACGGCTCACCTATCCAGCTACCGACGTGCTGCGCGCCGAGCTCGACGCCTTTGCCAGCGCGATCGAGAACAAGGGTGCATTCCCGGTAAGGGAAGCCGAGGTGCTGGCGACCTTGTCGGCGTTCGAGGCGGCGCTGCAATCGATGAAATCTGGCCTGCCCGTGCAATGTCAAAGCCTTCAAGAAAATGCCGGTCAACATGGCCGCTAAAAAAGAACCGCGCAAATCGGCGCGCTACCGCGACATCGCCGCCGAGCTGCAGAAGGAAATCCGGCTCGGCTCGACGCCGGTCGGCGAATTGCTGCCGACCGAGACCGAATTGATGGCGCGGTTCGGCGCCAGCCGCCAGACCGTGCGCGAGGCGCTGCGGATCGTCACCGAACAGGGCCTGATCGTTCGGCGGGCCGGGCTCGGCTCGGTGGTGATCGCGGCCGAACCACCGGTATTGTTCACGCACAGCGTCAAATCACTCAATGAATGGCTGCGATATTCCAACGAGACCTATCGCCAGGTGGTGGGCTCCAGCGATGTTGTCGCCGACCGCAACCTCGCCGCCCTGCTGAAATGCGAACCCGGCAAGCACTGGTTCCTGATCGAGGCGATCCGCCGCTCCGATGAATTTGCGGATCCGCTGGGCTGGGTCGAAATCTATGTGCTGCGGAAATTCGCCGGCGTGGTGAAGCGGCGCGATCATGGCCGCAGCCCGGTGCATGAGCAGATCGCAAAGATGTTCGGCGAGACCATCGAATACGCGCAACTGGAAGTGTTCGCGCGCGGCATGCCGGCGAAACTGGCAAAGGCGCTCGGGGTCAAGCCCGGTTCACCCGCGCTGACGATGGTGCGCCGTTACTACGGCCTGCGCGAGGAACTGTTCGAGGTCACCGTCACCACGCATCCGGAGGGACGCTACACCTACACCATGGACATGCAGCGCTCGCTGCGGCCGAAGGTGTAGGTTGCTCTCCTCCCTCTCCCCGTTCTTTACGGGGAGAGGGTTGGGGTGAGGGGCTCTCTCCGCCACCTGTGGTCTATCGATAGACCTGTACCCCCTCACCCGCCGCGCTATGCGCCATAGCCGAGGCTTCGCCTCGGCGTTCTCTAAGGACGGCCGCCGGAGGCGGCCTATGCTCTCCCCGCAAGCGGGGCGAGGTGAAGACAGCGGCGCCGAAACTTGCTTAAGTTTCCAAAATTGGATCATGGGGAGATCGCGTGGCGGGCAACGAACAAGAAACGTATCAATGCGACGTGCTGGTAGTCGGCTCAGGCTGCGCCGGCCTGTCGGCGGCGGTCACTGCGGGGCATCAGGGGCTCAAGGTGCTGGTCGTCGAGAAGGAGCCGCGCTTTGGCGGCACCACCGCGCGGTCCGGCGGCTGGCTGTGGATTCCCGGCACCTCGCTGGCGCGCAACTGGGGCATCGTCGAGAGTCCAGATCAGGCGCGGACCTATCTGCGGCATGAGGCCGGAAATTCCTACGATGCCGCCCGCGTCGATGCGTTTCTGACCTCCGGTCCCGAGGCGGTGGATTTCTTCACCAGCAAGACCGCGGTGCGTTTCGACATGCCGTTGACCTTTCCGGATTATCACGCCGAGGCCCCCGGCGGCACGCAGGGCGGCCGCTCGATGGTGACGCGGCCGTTCAATGGAAGTGAACTCGGCGAGCACCTCAAGGATATCGGCGCGCCCCTGCCCGAACTCACCGTGTTCGGCATGATGCTGGGCTCCGGCAAGGAGATCGTCCATTTCATGCGCGCGACCAAGTCGCTGACCTCGGCGCTGTTTGTCGCCAAGCGGCTGTCGAAGCATCTGGTCGACGTGATCCGCCATGGCCGCGGCATGAACCTCACCAACGGCAATGCGCTGGCCGGACGCCTCGCCAAATCGGCGTTCGACCTGAAGATCCCGTTATGGCTATCGTCACCCGTGCGCGAACTGATCAGCGACAGCGGCGCGGTGCGTGGCGCCATCGTCGAGCGCGACGGGCGCACGATTCGCATTAATGCAAAGCGCGGCGTCATCCTCGCCTGCGGCGGCTTTCCGCATGATGTGGCGAGGCGCAAGGCGATGTTCCCGCACGCGCCTACCGGCAACGAACATTACTCACCGGGCCCGACCGGCAACACCGGCGACGGCTTGCGGCTGGCGGAATCTGCGGGCGGCCGCGCCGAGGATTCGCTGCCCAATGCCGCAGCCTGGGTGCCGGTTTCGATCACCACGCGCAAGGACGGCAGCAAGGGCGTGATGCCGCATTTCATCGACCGCGCCAAACCCGGCGTGATCGCGGTGACGCGCGAGGGCGTGCGCTTTGCCAATGAAGGCAATTCCTACCACGACTTCGTGCAGGACATGATGAAAGTCGCAAAACCTGGCGAAGAGATCGCGGCGTTCCTGCTGTGCGATCATCGCGCCTTGCGCAAATACGGCCTCGGCTGCGTGCCGCCGTTTCCGATGCCGCTCGGCCATCACTTGCGCACCGGCTATCTCAAGCGCGGCGCGACGCTCGCCGAACTCGCGGCGCAGGCCGGCATCGACGCCAGGGGGCTCGAGGCGACGGTCGCGCAGTTCAACAAGAGCGCCGCCGACGGACAGGACCCGGCATTCGGAAAAGGCTCGCGCGCCTACAACCGCTACCAGGGCGATGCGCTGCACGGCCCCAACCCCTGCATCGCGCCGATCAAGGACGGGCCGTTCTATGCGATCAAGATGGTGATCGGTGATCTCGGCACCTATGCCGGCATCCGGACCGACGCCAACGCGCAGGCGCTCGATGCCGACGGCCAGCCGATCGCGGGCCTCTACGCTGTCGGCAACGACATGGCGAGCATCATGGGCGGCAATTATCCCGGCGCCGGCATCACGCTGGGGCCGGCGCTGACGTTCGGGTATATCGCGGGACGGCACATCGCGGGACAAGCGGCATGACGGATTCTCGGTTGCCGATTTTGCACCATTTCGAGGCCTCGCCCTTTTCCGAGAAGATCCGCGTGATCTTCGGCTTCAAGCAGATCGCCTGGCAGTCGGTGCTGATCCCGCGCATCATGCCGAAGCCGGACCTTGTGCCGCTGACCGGCGGCTATCGCCGCACGCCTGTCATGCAGATCGGCGCCGACATTTTCTGCGACACCCGGATCATCCAGCGCGAGATCGAGAAGCGCTTTCCCGAGCCGACGCTGTTTCCAGGCGGCAATGGCGGCGTGCCTGATATGACCGGCTTGTGGACCGATCGGATCTTCTTTGGCAGCGCCGTGTTTTTGGCGTTCGGTTCGCTCGGCGACAAGGTCCCGCAGGATTTCATCGACGACCGGACCAAATTGCGCGGCGCGCCGTTCGACGTGAAGGCGATGGCGGCAGCATTGCCGCATCATCGCGACCAGTTTCGCAGCCAGGCGGCGCTGATCGAGGCGCAGCTCGCGCATGGCGGGAAGTTCCTGCTCGGCGAATTCAGCCTCACCGATGCCGGCTGCTACATGAACATCTGGTACGTTCGCTCGAACCTGCCTGAACTCGCCGACGAACTGCTGGCCGAATTTCCGCGGCTGCGCGACTGGGAGCAGCGGGTCCGCATTCTCGGCCACGGCACCCGCACCGAACTCTCGGGACAGGACGCGCTCACCATTGCGGCGAAAGCCACACCCGAGGCCCGCGCGCCGGAGGCGACGCGCGATTGCGAACGCTGGAGGATCGGCGACGTCGTGAAGGTTTCGGCCGATGAGCCGGTCAAGACGCCGATCGAGGGGGAAATCGTCTCGCTCTCCGTACACCACATCGCCATCCGCAGGCGCGATCCTGATCTCGGCGAGGTCGTCGTTCACTTTCCGCGGCTTGGGTATGTCGTATCGGATGCGTG
Organism: Bradyrhizobium sp. AUGA SZCCT0177; assembly: GCF_018130125.1. NCBI lineage: Bacteria > Pseudomonadati > Pseudomonadota > Alphaproteobacteria > Hyphomicrobiales > Nitrobacteraceae > Bradyrhizobium > Bradyrhizobium sp. AUGA SZCCT0177. The sequence goes on from NZ_JAFCMA010000055.1 coordinate 26,121, forward strand.
ATTGACCAAACCAACGCTTCGCTTTCAAATAGCCGCATGGCGGAGCAAACGACGGTAACCGACCGGGCACAAATTCCACGCTTCACCGCGAAAGGCGTGTGGCGTGGCTGCGTTGAAATCGCACCTATCGCCGTGTTCATCATCCCGTTCGGAATCGCGTTTGGCGTCGCCGCTTCCGCGAAGGGCATCGCGCCGGAAGTCAGCATCCTGATGAGCATCGCGATCTATGCGGGCGCCTCGCAATTCGCGCTGCTTGATCTGTGGTACGCGCCGTTGCCACTGGCGACCCTCGCGCTCACGGTGCTCGCCGTCAACGCGCGGCACATTCTCCTCGGCGCGGCGCTCGCGCCGTGGCTGCTGCAGATCCCGATCAAGGGGCGGCTGGCGGCGCTGATCGGGCTCAGCGACGGCAGCTTTGCGTACGCCATGTCCGCCCGCGAGCGGGGAGAAGTCGACGCCGGCATTCTGTTCGGCAGCGGCATCGCGATGTGGCTGATATGGATCGCAAGCACCGCGGTCGGCGCCCTTGCGGGTTCATTTCTCGGCGATCTGACGCGCTTCGGCTTCGATGCGGTCATGGTGACGTATTTCGCGGCCGTCGTCGTCGGCCAATGGAAGGGGGCCAAAGACCTGTATCCGTGGCTTGCGGCGGCGGCGGTTGCCGTGATCGGGACCTATGTTCTGCCGCCGGGCTGGCACATCATCGCGGGCGCCCTGGCCGGCGGGATCGTCGGAACCTGGCGCCATGGTTGATACGGTTGCGGCGGTGGCCGCCGTCCTGCTGCTGACTTTGGTCACGATGGCGACACGGGTCGGCGGCGTCTGGATCATGTCTTACGTCAAAATCACGCCGCGCATCGAGGCCTTCCTCAAATACATGGCGGTATCGGTGCTGATTTCGATCGTGGTTCCGACAACGCTGGCCGCTGCGCCGCGGATCTGGATGGCGGTCGCGGCGGCCGCACTCGTGGCCGCCGTCACCCACAGCGCGCTCAGCGCCATGCTGGTGGGCGCGGCCGTGGCGGCGGTGGTGAAGAATTTGGGGATGTGAGGGATGGGTGGTGGAGGGCGGAGATCGCGGCGCCAGCCCGCCTTCGCCAAAAGGCTTCGGCGTGGCAGCCTTCGCTCGCTTCGCTACGATAGGGTACGTTCCGGCTTGCCTAGCCGTAGCTCGCGAAGCGAGCGAAGGCTGGTGGGCGCGACAGGGATCGAACCTGTGACCCCTACCATGTCAACACAGCGTGTTGACGGAAACTTCAGCAAAAACCATTCTCACAGTGCTGAAAACGTCCCCATCCGTTCACGTTCGGATCACGGCAATCTTGGGCGTTTCTTGGGCCAGCCCGTCGTACAGAGGGAGGATGGCCTATGGCAGATCGGGCTTAGCGACGATGCGCCGGGCCCCTTTGAAACTCACCAGTTTGCACTGCGCGTGGCCAGCGGCCTCCCGCCCTGCCCGGCGCCGGTAGTCAAGTTTCGGCACTTCAAGACCATTCGCGAGGTGCACAGCAATGCATCCGCCTAACCCTGAAGCTCAAAGCCAGCGCGAGGGCGGCAACCCTGCACTGGCCAATTGCAAACCTGGAAGCTTTGAGCACCCCCAGAATATACTGCCAGCCAGACAGGCGCAACATCTTCGGCGGCTGTACGCATTGACCGCTTCCGTGGCCAATGCCATCGCCGAGCTGGCCTTCGCGGGATTACCGCGGTGACAGTCCGCCGCACGACCCCAATCTTCGCAAGCGACGTTCGCCGCCTTGGTGGCACAGTTACCATTGGCCAGGGCAGGAACCCCGTCGATGGGACCAACTATTTCACCGTCCGCCACATCTCGCGCGGCGGTGACGTTGCATTCGAATCTCGCCCGATCCCCGACGAAGACAGGGCAATCCAGGCGGCAGCAACATTGGCCGAGTTTACCGGCGCGACGGTGCGCCTATGAACAACCTGGTCAGCCTACCTAAGCCTGAGTGGACCAGCGGCCTCATCAGATCGGTCGCCGGCTGCGCGCATGGCAACCTTTTCAATGCGTGTCACGCGCTGCGGAACGATCCCGATCTCCAACTTCTGCTCGCCTACAACGAATTTTCAATGAAGCCGCAGATCGTGCGGAGCCCACCTTGGGAGTTCAACCCCAACGCCTTTGCTCAGCGCGACTGGTCCCCGAGCGACGACCTGCTCTTAACCGAATACCTGCAGGGCATCAGCATTCCGCTGAAGCCGCAGACGACAACGCAGGCCGTTGATTTGGTGGCGAGAGAGCGGCCATACCATCCTGTTTTGGACTACCTCGATTCCCTTAAATGGGACGGAAAGCCGCGACTGGATCAGTGGCCCACCGATTACCTTGGTGCGATCGAGACGCCCTACACGCAAAGCATCGGCAGAGCAGCGCTGATCGGCGCTGTCGCGCGCATTCGCAACCCTGGCTGCAAGGTCGATACCGTCCCCATTATCGAAGGCCACCAGGGCACCGGAAAATCCTCTGCCGCCCGCGCAATGTTCGAACCGTGGTTTTCCGATGAGATCGCCGACCTCGGCAGCAAAGATGCTTCGATGCAGACACAAGGGGTCTGGCTCATCGAGATTTCGGAGCTGGACGCGATGTCGCGCGGCGAGGTCTCCAAGATCAAGGCGTTCGTAAGCCGCACCACGGACCGCTACAGGCCGCCCTATGGGGCTCGCCTGATTGAAACCAACAGATCCTGCGTTTTCTGGGGTACCACGAATAGCGACACCTACCTGAAAGATGAAACGGGTGGCCGCCGGTTCTGGCCCATCAGGGCGGGCAAGATTGACCTGGCTGGATTGAAGGCCGCCCGCGATCAGCTTTGGGCCGAGGCGGACCGGCTATACGCCGACGGCGCCGCATGGTGGCTTGTGAACCCGGAGGCGGTTCGCATCGCTGAGGGCGAGCAGACTGCCCGTTACCAGGGCGACCCGTGGGACGAGCCGATTGCCGAGTACCTAAAGACAGTCGCCGATGTGTCGGTGGCCGAGATACTCCGCGACGTTCTGCACCTCGAAATAAGCCGCTGGGGACAGGCCGAGCAGAACCGCGTGGCGCGCTGCCTGAAGGCCCGCCAACTGGTGCGATACCAAACCAGAACTGGTGACAAGCGCGGTTGGCGCTACCGAAAGGTAGGCTGACAAGTGATCCAACCAGCACAAAGCACGAATGTCACCACTACAAGACTGGTGACAATGGACATACTGGTGACACGAGAAACCCTTGTGGCACAGGCATTGTCACCACTGTCACCACTGTCACCACTTTCTGCTTATACGGTATCGCGCGCATATAAGGGTTTCAGACCTACGTGTGACACCGGTGACACCGGTGACACTGGTGACACTGCCTTCGATCACCCTTCGGCTCAGAACCGAATAGTAACCGGATCAAACGAAGCGCTCGGGTACGACTTGACCGTCGAGCCATCTTTGGATGCCGGGCCCTCGGGTGTGGACGGCGAAGAGTTCGTCGCACTATCCCGTGACTGCAGGCGCACAAACCCAATGCTGAACCAGCCGCCGCTGACGGTGTCGAGCTGCGCGGAATTAAGTTCGTTGTTCAAGCTGGCCATCGTTCGTCTCCCTGAGTTCATTTGGAAGGTTTCCCGTGAAGTCCCGCTTAGCCGATCAGGGACCCTGTCGACCGTGACGAGGATCACAAAGGGGACGTGGGCGTCCGCACGAGAGGCCGGGGGGGGGTATTTTTTTCTAGTCGCCTACCCTCTGGGACCGCGTGGCCCCGTACCTTCGCTAAATGCCCCCAATTTTTGTTTTTGAGGTGAACACATGAGACAGCGTGGAAGAAAATCGGCTGCAGCCAGGGGAAATCGCCCCGTTCGTAGGAATGAGCGCCATCACGCGGCCAGACCCGCCCGACGAGTACCGGTTATCAGACGAACAAACGGCGGAGTGGTGGTCAGTCGTCAATAGGATGCCCGCTGATTGGTTTCCGCGAGAGACCCACGCGTTGCTAGCCCAATTCTGCCGGCACGTTGTAAACCCTGACGGCTGAATGGCATTGCCCACGCCCGACGATACCACGACGAACTCCGCTACGGAGCGGCGGGGGCGGAACGAGATCGTGTCGCCGTGCGTGGTCAATCATGACGATATCAATTGGCTAAACCGAGGAACGCAACGATGACGCAAACGACACAGACATTGCAGGCCGGCGGCACCGAGATCACCCGCTTCAACGCGCTGCGCCACGGCGTGCTGTCGGGCTACACGGTGCTGCCCTGGGAAAGTACCGACGAATACCGCGCGGTTGTCGAGGCGCTAGTGGCCGAGCATGGTCCGCTAGGCCCAACCGAGGAGCACCTCGTCGAGGAGATCGCCGGCATCTTCTGGCGCAAGCGCAGGCTTCGCCTTGCTGAGGCTGCCGCGCACCGGCGCGGGCTGGAGGGGACGCTGGCATCCTACCGCGAGACGGTAAAGGTGGCGCTGGTCCATCTCGATACTTCTGGCCAGTCTGAGCGCGTGGTCGACGCCATACGGGCCACGGTGGCGGATAACCAGGAGGATATGACGGACATGGCAGCGGATGAGACCATGACCCGTGATGCTCTCGCATTGCTTGGTTCCAAGCGAAACGACGCCTACGAGGCCGCTTTGGCGGCGCTGCGCGAGGATACACAAACTTGGTGGGCGGATACGCTCGCCGCCGATCCCGACGAACTTGGAGAAGGCAAAGAGCCAGCTACCGCCGACGTCGAGGG
>NZ_JAFCMA010000056.1:0-30489 GCF_018130125.1 Bradyrhizobium sp. AUGA SZCCT0177
CCGGACAGCCTTGGAAAGGCGCTAACGCCTCTTGACAGCTAACACGGTAGATCCCGGCGTTCGCCGGAACGACGAGAGATTTATGTATGAGCTCGCTCGCTCACCTCACAACAGCAAATCCAGCAGATGCGGGATCAGCGGAATGTCCGCGGGAGGCATCGGGTAGTCGCGCAGTTTGCCCGCGCGCACCCAGGCCAGCTGCTGGCCTTCGCGTGCGATCACCTGGCCTTCCCAGCGCCGGCAGATGTAGAGCGGCATCAACAGATGGAAGGTCTCGTAGGCGTGGCTGGCAAAGGTCAGCGGCGCCAGGCATGGCTCGCTGACGTCGATGCCGATCTCTTCATGCAGTTCGCGGATCAGCGTCTGCTCGGGCCGTTCGCCGGGCTCGACCTTGCCGCCGGGGAATTCCCACAAGCCCGCGAGCGCTTTGCCTTCCGGACGCTGCGCCAGCAGCACCCGTTTGTCGGCGTCGACCAGCGCGCAGGCAACCACGAGGGTTAGTTTGATGTCGGCCATGAGGGGCTGTTTGCAAGATTTTTGGGCAGGCGTGGAAGATTTCATTAACGAGCCAACCTCATGTCGCCAAACGATTTGTTTGCGGCTCGGGAACCCAAATTTAATTTGATGTTGGCAGGGTGCGTCCAGTTTCGGCCCAGAACAGGCATCCTATGCGCGCTTTTACTTCTCTGCTCAACCGCTTTCGTCGCGACCGCTCCGGCAATATCGCCGTGATATTTGCAATCGCGTCGCTGCCCATCATATCGGCGGTCGGATGTGCGGTCGACTATTCGCGGGCCACCCAGTTGCGCAGCAAATTGCAGGCGGCGATCGACGCGGCCAGCGTGGGCTCGGTCGCCAAGATCGCGCCCGGCTTCATCGCCGCGGGATCGATGACCTCGGATGGGCCGATCCCGGCCGGCGTCGCCGATGCCACCAACATCTTCAACGCCAACATGAACGGCGTCACCGGCTACACGCTCAACAGCATGACGCCGGCAATGACCAAGGCCGGGAGCGTCATCACCTCGACGGTTCAGTTCTCCGCCACGGTTCCGATGATGTTCCTCGGCGTGATAGGCAAGACCAGTGTCACCGTGACCGGCGCGTCGACCGCCACCACCAGCATGCCGCTCTATATCGATTTCTATCTGCTGATGGACAATTCGCCATCGATGGGCGTCGGCGCGACGCCGGCCGATGTAAGCAAGATGGTCAACAATACGTCGGACAAGTGTGCGTTTGCCTGTCACGATCTCAATAACAACAATAACTACTACAAGCTTGCAAAAACCCTCGGCGTGACCACGCGGATCGACGTGCTGCGCAGCGCGACCGAGCAGTTGATGGACACCGCGGCCGCTACCCAGACCTATTCGAGCCAGTTCCGGATGGCGATCTACGATTTTGGCGCATCTGCGGGCTCGGCCGGGCTAAGAGCCCTGTTTTCGCTGTCTTCCAGCCTGTCGAGCGCCAAGAGCGCGGCCGGCAACATCGACTTGATGACCGTCAACGGTCAGAACCAGAACAACGACCAGGACACCCAGTTCACCAGCATCATACCCGCGATCAACAGCGCGATCAGCGCGCCCGGTGCCGGCACGTCCTCGGCGCCGCTGAAGTATCTGTTCTTCGTGTCTGACGGCGTCGCCGACGAATACAATCCGGGAACGTGCATCAAGCCGACCACCAGCAGCGGACGCTGCCAGTCGCCGCTCAACGCGGCGCTCTGCACGGCGATCAAGTCTCGCGGCATCAAGATCGCGGTGCTCTACACCACCTATCTCGCGCTGCCGACCAACGCCTGGTACAACTCGTGGATCGCGCCGTTCAATACCGGGCCCTACGGGCCGTCGCCGAACAGCCAGATCGCGCAGAACATGCAGAGCTGCGCCTCGACCGGATTGTATTTCGAGGTCAGCCCGACGCAGGGCATTGCGGAAGCGATGAACGCGCTGTTCAAGAAGGCCATCGCCGACGCCCGGATCAGCGGCTAGGACCGCCGTCATTCGGGGCGATGCGAAGCATCGAACCTCAGATGCGCAAATGCGCATCGGGGAATCCAAGGATTCCGGGTTCAGTCCTGCGGACTGCCCCGGACTGACCGGATCACGACCGGTAGTCGCCGTTGATGGCGACGTATTCCTTGGTGAGGTCGCAGGTCAGCACGCGGTCGCGGCCCTTGCCGAGGCCGAGGGAGACCTTGATCTGAATCTTCGGGCTTTTCATCGCCTCGGAAACCTCCGCCTCGTTGTAGGACGGATCGCGCGCGCCGCTTTTGGCGACGCGGATGCCGTTGAACGAGATCGACAGCTTGTCGCGGTTGGCGGGCTCGCCGGCCTTGCCGACCGCCATCACCACGCGGCCCCAATTGGCGTCCTCGCCGGCGATCGCGGTCTTGACCAGCGGCGAATTCGCAATCGACATCGCGATCCGGCGCGCCGAGATGTTGGTGGTCGCGCCCTCGACGATGACCTCGACCAGTTTTCGCGCGCCTTCGCCGTCGCGGGCGACCTGCTCGGCAAGATCGGCGAGCACCGCGCGGAACGCCTTGGTGAAGGCTTTCAGCCTAGGGTCGCCGGCGCGGGTGATTTTTGGCGCGCCGGTGGCGGCGGCCGTTCCGGTGGCGAACGCCAGCAGCGTGTCCGACGTCGAGGTGTCGCTGTCGATGGTGAGGGCGTTGAAGGTATCCTGGACGCCGCTCTTGAGCAGCGATTGCAGCACGGCCGACGACAGCGGTGCGTCGGTAAACACGAAGGACAGCATGGTCGCCATGTCGGGCGCGATCATGCCGGCGCCCTTGGCCATGCCGTTGATGGTGACCTTGGCCTTGCCGAGTTTCACGGTCGCGGTCGCGACCTTCGGGAAGGTGTCGGTGGTCATGATCGCCCGGGCCGCGCCCATCCAGTCCGCGGGCGCAGCGCTCTCGGCCAGCGTGCCCAGCACGCCGTCGAATTTGGTGGCGTCAAGCGGCTCGCCGATCACGCCGGTGGAGGCGAGAAACACCTCATTTGGTTTGCATCCGACCGCCTTGGCGGCAATCGACGCCGTCAAGGTCGTGGCCTGCCGCCCAGTCTTGCCGGTGAAGGCATTGGCATTGCCGGAATTCACCACCAGCGCGCGCGCAAGCCCCTTGGACGAACCGCCGCCTTTGAGTTGGGCGCGGCACCATTCCACCGGGGCGCTTGGGCATTTCGATTGGGTGAAGACACCGGCCGCATTCGTTCCCTTGTCCATGATCGCGAGCAGCACGTCGGTGCGTCCCTTGTAGCGGATGCCGGCGGCGGCCGTGGCAAGCCGCACGCCCGCGATCACGGGCATGTCGGGGACTTCGGTCGGGGCGAGGGGGGAGACGGTTGATGACATCGGGGCGCCTTATCGACAGGAAGACTGAAGCGATATGGCCGGATCCGGAAAGCGCGAAGCGCTTAGGGATTCGCGGCCATCCACGTCTTCAGCATCCGTTGATGAAGGCCCTAAGACATGGATGCCCGGCACACCTGAGTGGGCCGGGCATGATGCCTAAATACTGAAGTCGAGCGGCGAAGTCGATTTTATTTCTTCGCCGGCGCCATCTTGGAGGCGTCCGGCTTGGCAGCCTCGGCCGGCTTCGCCGCCGGCTCGGCCGGCTTGTCCATGCGCTCGACCTTGGCGGCTTCGCGCAGCTTCGCCACGTAATCGGCCTGCGCCTTGCGCGTCACATAGGTTTCGATCTGGGGCTTGACCTGCTCGAAGTCGGGCGCCTTGCGGTTGCGCTTTTCCTCGACCTTGATGATGTGCCAGCCGAACTGCGATTTGACGGGATCGGAAATCTTGCCGGGCTCGAGCACGAACGCCACGGCCGAGAATTCCGGCACCATCTGCTCCTTGGTGAAGAAGCCGAGGTCGCCGCCGTCGGAGGCGCCGGGGTCCTTGGACTTTTTCTTGGCGAGATCCGCGAAATCGGCGCCCTTTTTCAGCTCTTCGGCGACCGCCTTGGCCTCGTCCTCGGTCTCGACCAGGATGTGCCGGGCGTGGACTTCGGCTTCGCCGGTGATCTGCTTGGAGGCCTCCTCATAGACCTTCTTCATGGCCTCGTCGGTGGTTGCCGCCTTGCCTTCGGTGGCCAGCAGGCTGTCCATCAAAAGACGGTTGCGCGCGAACGCTATGCGCCGCTTGAAGTCCTCGGAATTCTCGACCTTTTTATCCTCGGCGGCCTTGGCGACGATCTTGAGGTCGATCAGGAACGCCAGCACGTTGTCCTTCTTGGTCGCCGGGTCCATCTGGGCGAGGCTGGGGCCAAGTTCCTCTTCGGCCAGCGCGACGTCGCTCTGACGGATTTCCACGCCATTAACCTTCGCCAGAACGGGGTTGTCCTGGGCGCGGGCCGGCAGGCCGGCGGCCAGAACCGCAGCCAGGCAGGTCGTCAGGGCCAGGGAGGCCAAGCCGAAGCGCAGGCCGGTTTTCGTTTCCGGGAACGGGGAGGTCATGCAAAATCCTTGTCTTGAAGATGGGAATGCCAAAGGCGGCGGGACACTCGCCCAATCATGGCACCTTGGCAACGCGAAAAGTCTGTCAAAATGATGAATTCCTTGACATCTTGGCGACGTTGACAAGCCTGTGGCCCAGCCATATCTCTGCCGGAACCAATCGATGGCGATAGCACTTATTTTACTGGGCTTTTTGCCGTTGAACCTTAGCTTGCCTGAATCCCACTCACTTGGCGGATGACCCCCGGATCGGGGCGTTTGCCGCGACGCGTCACGGTGAGTTGATAGGCAACTTGGTGGATCACGTCACGGCCGCAACGCAAGACACGGCTTAGCAAGACACGGCATAGACAGGAACTCGGCATGATCGGCGCGCTCGCCCGCAAGTTTTTCGGCTCCGCAAATGACCGGCGGGTGAAGGGATACCAGTCCCGCGTCAACGCCATCAACGCGCTCGAGCCCGCGCTCGCCGCGCTGTCGGACGAGGCGCTGAAGGCCCGCACCGCCGAATTCCGCGAGCAACTCGCCAACGGCAAGACGCTCGACGACCTCCTGGTTCCGGCCTTTGCCACCGTGCGCGAGGCGGCCAAGCGGACCCTCGGCCAGCGCCATTTCGACGTCCAGCTGATCGGCGGCATGGTTCTGCACGAGGGCGACATCGCCGAGATGAAGACCGGCGAAGGCAAGACGCTGGTCGCGACGCTTGCGGTCTATCTCAACGCGCTGGCGGCTAAGGGCGTCCACGTCGTCACCGTCAACGACTACCTCGCCCGCCGCGACTCCGAATGGATGGGGCAGATCTATAATTTCCTCGGACTGAGCGTCGGCGTGATCGTCCACGGCCTCGACGATGCCGAGCGCAAGGAAGCCTATTCGCGCGACATCACCTACGGCACCAACAACGAATACGGTTTCGACTATCTGCGCGACAACATGAAGTACCGCCTGGAGGACATGGTCCAGCGCAGCCACTTCTACGCCATCGTCGACGAAGTCGACTCGATCCTGATCGACGAGGCGCGTACGCCCCTGATCATCTCCGGCCCGCTCGACGACCGCTCGGAGTTCTACAACACCATCGACACCTTCCTGCCCAAGCTCGACAAGACCGATTACGACGTCGACGAGAAGCAGCGCACGGTGACGCTGACCGAAGCCGGCATGGAGAAGATCGAAACCCTGCTGCGTGACGCCGGCCAGCTCAAGGGCGAGTCGCTCTACGACGTCGAGAACGTCTCGGTGGTTCACCACATCAATCAGGCGCTACGCGCACATTCGCTGTTCAACCGCGACAAGGACTACATCGTCCGCGACGGCGAGGTCATCATCATCGACGAATTCACCGGCCGCATGATGCAGGGCCGGCGCTATTCCGAAGGCCTGCACCAGGCGCTGGAAGCCAAGGAGCATGTCCAGGTCCAGCCGGAAAACCAGACGCTGGCCTCGATCACCTTCCAGAACTATTTCCGGATGTACGCCAAGCTCGCCGGCATGACCGGCACCGCGCTGACCGAAGCCGACGAACTGTTCGACATCTACAAGCTCGAGGTCGTCGAAATCCCGACCAACGTGCCGGTGGCGCGCCTCGACGAGGACGACGAGGTCTATCGCACCCAGACCGAGAAATACGCCGCGATCCTGGCCGAGATCGAACGCGCCAACGCGCGGCTGCAGCCGGTGCTGGTCGGCACCGCCTCGATCGAGAAGTCGGAAGTGCTGGCCGAGTACCTGAAGAACCACGGCTACAAGCAGATCGATTTCGGCTCGGAATCCGGTATGGAGAAGCTCTATGCCGCGGCGCGCGCGGGCAAGCCTGCGAAACTGTTCGCGGTGCTGAACGCGCGCTTCCACGAACAGGAAGCCTATATCGTCGCGGAAGCCGGCGTCCCCGGCGCGATCACGATCGCGACCAACATGGCCGGCCGTGGTACCGACATCAAGCTCGGCGGTTCGCTCGAGATGCGGATCCTGCAGGAGACCGCGCACATCACCGACGAGGCCGAGAAGGCCGCCAAGATCGAACTCATCAAGGCCGACATCGAGCGTTTCCGCGAGATCGTGCTGAAGGCCGAAGACGTCGTCGAAATCGAACCCGCCAAGGGTTCGAAGCCGGCCAAGACCATCACAAAGCCCGGCGGGCTCTACATCATGGGTTCGGAACGCCATGAATCGCGGCGCATCGACAACCAGCTGCGCGGCCGCTCCGGCCGTCAGGGCGACCCCGGACGCTCGAAATTCTTCCTGTCGCTGGAAGACGATTTGATGCGGATCTTCGGGTCCGACCGGCTCGATACCATGCTGACGCGGCTCGGCCTCAAAGAGGGCGAGGCGATCATCCATCCCTGGATCAACAAGGCGCTGGAGAAAGCGCAGCAGAAGGTCGAGGCGCGCAACTTCGACATCCGCAAGAATTTGCTCAAATTCGACAACGTCCAGAACGACCAGCGCAAGGTGATCTTCGACCAGCGCGTCGACCTGATGAAGGACGACAGCGTCGCCGAGACCGTCGCCGACATGCGCCACGCCTTCGTCGAGGACGTCGTGACCAAGCACGTGCCCGAACATGCCTATGCCGAGCAGTGGGACGTCACCGGCCTCAAGGACGAGTTGAAGCGCGTGCTCGACGTCGACCTGCCGGTCGATGAATGGGCCAAGGAAGAGGGCATCGCCGACGAGGAATTGCTGGCGCGCATCGAGAAGCATGTCGACGAGCGCATGGCGGCCAAGGTCGCGCAATGGGGCCCCGACGTGATGCGCTACGTCGAAAAGACCATTCTGCTGCAGACGCTGGATCATCTCTGGCGCGAGCATCTGGTGATGCTCGACCATCTGCGCCAGGTGATCGGCCTGCGCGGCTACGGCCAGCGCGATCCGTTGCAGGAATACAAGTCGGAAGCCTTCAGCCTGTTCGAGGCGATGATCGCGCATCTGCGCGAGGCGGTGACGGCGCAGTTGATGCGGGTCGAGATCGTTCCGCCGGAAGAAGCACAGCCGGCGTTGCCGGTGATGGAAGCGCACAAGCTCAACCCGGATACCGGCGAAGACGAGATGGCGTTCGCCAATGCCTCGCTGGTGCCCGAGGTCAGCGCCGCCGACCGCGATCCCAAAAATCCCGCCACCTGGGGCAAGGTCGGCCGCAACGAGGATTGTCCCTGCGGCTCCGGCAAGAAGTTCAAGCACTGCCACGGCAAGTACGGCTGAGCTGCTCAGCGTAACCGTCCGCGAAGGCGGTATCTCAGGGTGGGCAAAAGGCGCGTAAGCGCCGTGCCCACCATCTTCTCTCCCGGTAAATTCAGGTTGAATGGTGGGCACGCTTTCGCTTTGCCCACCCTACGCTTCTGCGGCTCGGAGGGCTTACTTCACCGCCCCGAAGCGGCTGTCGAACGAGTTCGACGAGACGATCGGCGCCGATCCGGCGACCTGCGCGGGAGCGGCCGGAGCCGGGGTATCGGTCACCGATGGTTTCAGCGGCGGCCGGGTTGCGGCTTGCTTGGGTTCGGCCTTCGGCGCTGACGTCTTCGGTATCGCAGCCTCTGCGCGCGGCGCTGGCTCGGACCGCTTGGCCTCGATAACTTTCGGCTTCGCGGGTGCGGGCGGCGGTGTGCTTGAGGTGCTCGCGGTTGCATCGCCGCCGCCAATGCCGACCTTGCGGGCCAGGCTGGAGAACCATCCGTCGGATTGTGCGGCCGGCGCGGCGTTGGCGACCCGTGTCGGGGCCGGGGTCGAGGCTGTCGGTCCGGCTGTTGGCGCGCTGGCGACCGCAGCAAGCTTCGGCTCCTGCGGCGCGCCGAGCAGGAGATTGTCGGAAGGCGCGCGCGGCGGGTTGACGTGGGAGGGGATGGTGCCGGGGGCGCGGGCCAGCGAGAGCGCCGCCAGTCCCTGGCTGTCGCCGCCTTCCGAGAGCCCGGTGCTGGCTTCAGGAACGCGCGCGGCGAATACCTTGTGCATGCCGCCGTCGATGCCGGTGTTGAGCCGCGCGACCGGCGTGCCCTTCGAAATCAGCTTGGCGGTTTCCGCGGCCTCGGTCTGCTGCTTCTCGCGCACAGCGTCGGCGACTCCCTCGGGGATTGCATAGGCCGGGCATTTACCTGACGCGTCGAACACCGGGTCGCGCGTGGCGTTGGGCGCCCTGATGGCGTCGAACACGTATTTCTTCTCGCAGAAATCGACCTTCGGCTCGTGCTTCGTCACCTCGAAATGATCGTAGCCTTGCTTGATCATTCTCCAGAACGGCATGTTCGGATTGTTGCGATGCTTCGCCATGTTGATCGGCGTCATCTTGAACGGATAGGCCTGCAGCTGGAACGACTTCTGGCCGCCAAAGAAGGACTCGCGCCCCAGCGAATAGATTTCCGCGATCTGCTCGTCGGTCATCGCGTAGCAGCCGCGCGAGGAGCAGTCGCCATGCACCATCAGCTGCGATCCGGTGCGGCCGAGCGCCTTGTCGAATGCGTTGGGATAGCCGGTGTTGAACGACAGATAATAGGCCGACTGCGGATTCATCTGCGCCGGTGAGATCGAATAGAAGCCTTCCGGCGCCTGGCGGTCGCCCTCTTTGATCTTCGGTCCGAGATCGCCCGACCAGCGGCAGATCGGATAGGTCTTCAGCAGCGCGAAGCGGCCGGAACGATCCTGCTTCCAGATTTCGAGTTCGGCTTCCTGCTTGAACAGCCGGACCAGGATCGGCGAATTCAGGTCCATATCCTTGGCGACCATGTCCGCGATCAGTTTCGGCGGAACCGGCTGGTTGGCCTTGGCATTGTTGGCCAGCGAAATCTCGTCGCTGTTGCAGCCGGCCAGCATGACGCTGGCCGCGAGGGCAGCCGACGTGATGAGCGCGCGAACCAGCGAGCGATAAATCAAAAGCTAAGCTCCACACCCATCGGGCAATTTTCGCACCCCAACCACAGCGTCATGCCCTGAAGCCGATGTATAAAATCTTACCCTTTAGGCCGATTTGTCGCAACTCGAACCCGCCGCACAAGCCGGTACCTTGGCGGGCATGGTCAACAGACCTTAAAGAACGCGGTCGGGGCATAATTGCGGCCAAATTCAACGATTTGGCGAAAAATCGGCGATTTTGCGATCGGGCCTGCCGCGTTAGCGGCTCGCAGCCGCTTGATCTCCCCAAAAGGCAGGGAATCGAGCCCGTTCAGCCCAGTTTGCGGCCGATATCGAGGAATTTCTGCCGCCGCTGCTTGCGCACCGCATCCGCATCGAGGTTGCGGAGGTCGTTGAAGGCCTGGGCGATGGCATCGCCGGTGGAGGCGATGATGGCGGCGGGGTCGCGATGGGCGCCGCCCGGGGGCTCTTTCAGGATCTGGTCGATGACGCCGAATCGCAGCATGTCCTGGGCGGTGATCTTCATGCTGGTGGCGGCTTCCTGGGCCTTGGTGCCGTCCCGCCACAGGATCGAGGACGCCGCTTCAGGCGAGATCACACTATAGATCGCGTGTTCGAACATCAGCACGCGGTTGGCGGTGGTGATCGCAATCGCCCCGCCGGACATGCCTTCGCCGGTGATGATCGCGACATTGGGCACGCCGAGCGACAGGCAGGCGTCGGTGGACCGCGCGATCGCTTCCGCCTGTCCGCGTTCCTCGGCGCCGATGCCGGGATAGGCGCCGGCCGAATCAACGATCGACAGCACGGGGATGCCGAACCGGTCGGCCAGCTCCATCAGGCGAACGGCTTTGCGATAGCCTTCAGGGCGCGCCATGCCGAAATTGTGCTTGATACGGCTTTCGGTGGTGGCGCCCTTTTCCTGGCCGACCACGCAGATGGCTTCGCCGCGGAAGCGGCCGAAGCCACCCATCAGCGCTTCGTCCTCGCCGAACTTGCGGTCGCCCGCCATCGGCGTGAATTCCGTGATCAGCGTGTTGATGAAATCGGTGAAGTGCGGCCGCTGCGGATGGCGTGCCACCAGCGTCTTCTGCCATGGCGTCAGGCTGGCATAGAGGTCGGTCAGCGCCTGCGACGCCTTGTCCTCGATTCGCGCAATCTCATCGCCGATGTCGCTGCCGGTCGCAGCCAGCGCGCGCAACTCGTCGACCTTGGCCTCGAGTTCGGCGACGGGTTTTTCGAAGTCGAGGTAGCTGCGCATCTGATCCGGCATCAAACCAATATAGGGAGGAACTTAGCTGCGGGCGAAGTGGTTTCGTCTTTGAGAAAGAAGATTAGTCTCTTCAACGATTTAGCTGACGTTCTGGGCGGAGGCCCATGGCGGGTAGCGATAGAGTGAGGCTGTTTCGGGGGAGAAGGCGTCGAAGTCAAGGCGGCATACTTGCTGGATACGCGGAAGTCTACTTCTCCGCCAGCGGATGCAGGTCGCGCACCAGGCTCTTGAGCCGCTCCTCGACCACATGGGTATAGATCTGCGTGGTCGAAATATCAGTGTGGCCAAGCAGCGTTTGCACGATGCGCAGGTCGGCGCCGTTGTGCAGGAGGTGACTGGCGAAGGCGTGACGCAGCACATGCGGTGAGACCAGCCGCGGCGCCAGCCCCGAGGCGGATGCAAGCTCTTTGAGGTCGCGCGCGAAATGCTGCCGCGTCAGATGTCCGCTTTCGCCGAAGGAGGGAAACAGCCATTTCGAGGCGGGGGCGTTTTTCTTCTTCTCGGGCTTCAGCGCTTCCATCGCGGCGAGGTAATCGGCCATCGCCTGCCGCGACGCCTCGTTCAGTGGTACCAGCCGTTCCTTGTTGCCCTTGCCGCGCACCACGATCATGCGGGCGTCGCGGCGCGCCGCCGACAGCGGCAACGCCACCAGTTCGGAAACGCGCAGGCCGGTGGCGTAGAGCACTTCGAGCAGGCAATGCAGCCGCAGCGCGCGAAGCCGCTGCTGAGGCGAGGCGTCGGTTTCGGTGAGCTCCTTGGACCGCGTCAGCATGCGGTCGACGTCCGCGATCGACAGTACCTTGGGCAGGCTGCGGCCGCGTTTCGGGCCGGACAGGATCGCCGCGGGATCGTCGCTGCGGATTCGCTCATTGAGCAGGAAGCGGAACAGATGGCGCAGCGCGGAGAGACGCCGCGCGACGGTAGTGGATTTGAAGCCGCGGGAATCGAGATCAGCGAGATAGTCCCGCAGCGTCTGGGTCTCGGCACCGGCAAAACTTTGGCCGGCGCGGCCCAAAAATTCGGAAAAATCCGTGAGGTCGCGGCGATAGGCGTCGAGCGTATTGTCGCCCGCCCCCTGTTCCGCCGCGAGCATGTCGAGGAACAGGTTGGTCAGCTTTGGGTCTGAATTCGTCTTCGAAATGGTCTTGGAAGTGTTCCTGGGGCCCATCCTTGAGACCATAGCGCCTATTTCTTGAGGAACTTATCCGGAGGGATCGTCACGATCATTTCCCGTGGCTTCGGATTGACGAAATTCGCCAGGGCGAAGACCACACCATAGCCGATCCCGGCGATAATGCCGACGACCGTCAAAAAGCGGAACAGACTGGGCATCAGGGCGCCTTGAGGGCGGGCTTGAGAGTGACCTTGGGCCGCGAATTAACCATTGAAATCATCGGGGTTGGACGCACCTGACTACCTACATGTTCCCCTTGGCGTTGCAAGAGTCTCTGGCATGGGTATCGGCGGGGGTAGTATAGGTGGCGCAGAAACGCGGAAAATCCGCAGCTGACAGAGTTTGGGATGCCCGAGACCGCCATACCGGCACAAGCAAGCACCCCCCAGGAGGCCGAGATCGCGGCGGCGCTGGGGCGGCGTTCGATCGTGCTTGTCGGCATGATGGGCGCCGGCAAATCCACCATTGGCCGTCGGCTGGCGGCCCGGCTGCGGCTGCCATTCCTCGATGCCGATATCGAGATCGAGGCGGCCCATGCCGGTGTGACCATCCCGGAGATATTCGCAACCCACGGCGAGCCCTATTTTCGCGACGGCGAAGCGCGCGTGATCGCCCGCCTGCTGGATGGTGGGCCGGCGGTGATCGCCACCGGCGGTGGCGCCTTCATGCGCGAGGAAACCCGCAAGAGGATCGCCGACAAAGCGGTGTCGATCTGGCTCAAGGCGGACATCGACGTGATCATGAAGCGCGTCAAGCGTCGCGCAGACCGGCCGCTGCTGCAGACCGAGGATCCGGTTGCGACGGTCGCCCGCCTGCTCGAAGCCCGCGAGCCGGTCTATCAGGGGGCTGATCTGACGATCCTGTCGCGCGACGTGCCGCATGACCGGATTGTCGATGAATGCATGGACGCCCTGCGCGGCAGGTTGTGTGGCCACGCCGCGCCGCCAGCCCAGGAGTCAACGACGACAGCAACGACGGCACCAACGGACGGGATAAGCGCTACCTCATGACGGCACCACTGAAACACTCTGACCCCATCACCGTCGACGTCGCGCTCGGCGACCGCGCCTATGACATCATCATCGGCCGCGACGTACTGCAGACTCTGGGCGCGCGGATCGCCGCGCTGCGGCCGGGCGTGCGGACCGCCATCGTCACCGACCGCACCGTTGCCAAACACTGGCTCGAACCAGCGCAAGCGTCGCTGGCCGCGGCCGGCATCCCGACGTCGCATGTCATTGTGGAGGAGGGCGAGGGGTCGAAAACCTATGCCGGACTGGAGAAGGTCTCCGAGGCGCTGATCGCAGCCAAGATCGAGCGCAACGACCTCGTGATCGCGCTCGGCGGCGGCGTCGTCGGCGACCTCGCGGGATTCGCGGCGGCGATCCTGCGACGCGGGGTTGATTTCGTGCAGGTGCCGACCTCGCTGCTGGCGCAGGTGGATTCCTCCGTCGGCGGCAAGACCGGCATCAACTCGCCGCAGGGAAAAAATCTGCTCGGCGCGTTTCATCAGCCGGTGCTTGTTATCGCCGACACCTCAGTCCTGGACTCGCTGTCGCCGCGCCAGTTCCGCTCCGGCTATGCCGAAGTCGCCAAATATGGCGTGCTCGGTGATGAAGCCTTCTTCGCCTGGCTCGAGACCAATCACTCCGGCATCTTCTCCGGCAGCGCGGCGCGCGAGCATGCGATTGCCACTTCGTGCCGCGCCAAGGCCGCGATCGTGTCGCGCGACGAGCGCGAAACCGGCGAACGCGCGCTGCTCAATCTCGGCCATACCTTCGGCCATGCGCTGGAGGCCGCAACCGGCTTTTCCGATCGCCTGTTCCACGGCGAGGGCGTTGCCATCGGCACGGTGCTGGCGGCGGAATTTTCCGAAAGCCTCGGCACGATCTCGCCAGCCGACGCCGCACGCGTCGAGCGGCATCTGGCTTCGGTTGGCTTGCCGACCCGGTTGCAGGACATCGCCGGCTTCACCCAGGAAGGGCTGGCGGATGCCGATACGCTGATGGCGTTGATGGCGCAGGACAAGAAGGTCAAGCGCGGCAAGCTCACCTTCATCCTGCTGGAGGCGGTGGGGCGCGCGGTGATCGCAAACGACGTCGAGCCGGCATCGGTTCGCGCCTTCCTGCAACAGAAGCTGTCGGAATGAGAACGGGACTGTCAGGGCGCATCATGGAGCCGTCGCGCGGGCTTGGTGCCGTCGCGAGGCAGTCATGAGTTCGACCGCGTTCAATCTGCTGCTTGCGTTCCTCCTGCTCGCCGCCAACGCGTTCTACGTGGCGGCCGAGTTTGCGCTGGTGAAGAGCCGGGGGTTTCGCATCAGGGCGATGGTCGAGCAGGACCGGTTCGGCGCGCGCCTGCTGCAGGGCATGATGGGCAACATCGAGGCCTATCTCGCGTGCTGCCAGCTCGGCATTACCATGGCCTCGCTCGGCCTCGGCTGGGTCGGCGAGCCCACCGTTTCTGCGCTGCTCGAACCGTTGCTGATCCCGCTCGGAATGTCGCAAGCCACGTTGCACTTCGTGTCGTTCATCGCCGGGTTCCTGGTGTTCTCCTCGCTGCACATCGTGATCGGCGAGCAGGTGCCGAAGACGCTGGCGATCAGGCAACCGATGCCGGTTTCGCAATGGATCGCGTATCCGCTCTATTTGTCCTATCTGGTTTTCTGGCCGCTGAACTGGCTCCTCAACAGCGCGTCACGCGGAATTTTGCGCCTGCTCGGCGTGCAGGAATCCTCACAGCATGAAATCCTCACCGACTCCGAGATCGAGGGGCTGGTGGAGGAATCGGCCGTGCACGGCGGCATCGAAAGCGGCGAGGCCGAATACATCCACAATGTTTTCCGCTTTGGCGATCTTGCCGTGTCTGACGTCATGGTGCACCGCACCGCCATGGTGATGATCAATGCCGATCTGCCGCCGGACGAACTGGTGCGCGAGGTGCTGGCGACCGAATACACCCGCATCCCGCTGTGGCGCGACAAGCCGGAAAACATCATCGGCGTGCTGCACGCCAAGGATCTGCTGCGCGCGATCCGCGCCTCCGACGGTGATACCTCGCGTATCAACGTTGCGGCCATCATGCTGCCGCCATGGTTCGTGCCGGAGATGCGGCCTCTGTCCGAACAGCTCAAGGCGTTCCGCCGCCGCAAAACCCACTTCGCGCTCGTCGTCGACGAGTATGGCGAAGTCGAAGGCATGGTGACGCTGGAAGACGTTCTGGAAGAAATCGTCGGCGACATTTCCGATGAGCACGACGTGGTCGTGGCCGGCGTCCGCGCCCAGCCCGACGGCTCCGTGGTGGTCGATGGTTCGGTGCCGATCCGCGATCTCAACCGTGCCATGAACTGGCATCTGCCCGACGAGGAGGCGACCACGATCGCCGGTCTCGTAATTCACGAGGCGCGTTCGATCCCCGAGCGCGGCCAGAGTTTTACTTTCCACGGCTTCCGCTTCCGCGTGCTGCGCCGCGAGCGCAACCGCATCACCGCCTTGCGGATCGTGCCGGTGCCGCGCGAGGCCGAAGAACAGAAGCCGAGGCGGGCGGGCACGGCGTTCTGAGCGCCGCCCGCGCAATGGCGGTCAAGCCGGGATGGCGCGGTTTCCGCGATAGTCATAGGCAATCGCCGTCTTGAAGTCGTCGATCCTGCCAATGATGAGTGCTCGATAATCTTCCGCGGAAATTCCGTGATCCGCTACCCGCGTCAGGCCGCGCGAGACCGGGATCAGCAGGTCGCCTGCCGTGTTGCCGCGCAAGGAGTGAATGGCCGCGGCATCGCCGCCTTGCGCGCCAAGGCCGGGAGCCAGGATGATCGAGCGGGGCAGCAATTGGCGCAGGCGCCGGCCTTCATGCGGCACGGTCGCGCCGACCACCGCGCCCACCGCGTTCAAACGAGAGGCACTGCTGGCGTTGACACCCATCGCAGCAATGAGATCGGCGAAGCGGTCGGAAACAAGGCGATTGCCCGTCATCTTGTCCTGCAGCCAGCCCGCGCCGGGATTGGACGTACGGCAGAGCACGAACAGCCCCTTGCCGAACCGGTTCGCGCATTCCACGAAAGGTTCGAGCGTATCCGGGCCCATCAAGGGATTGACGGTCAGGCAGTCGGCTTCGAAGTCGCCGCTGCCACCGGCGGAAGCCGGGGTCAGATAGGCGCGGGCGTAGGCGGCGGCGGTGGCACCGATATCGCCTCGCTTGGCGTCGAGAATGACGCCGATGCCCGCGGCCCTTGCTTTCTTGATCCCGGAAGCGAGTGCCGTGAGGCCCGTCAATCCGCATGCTTCAAAATAAGCCGACTGGAATTTGACGAAGCCGATACGTCCCTCGATGGTTTCGATGGTGAAATTGACGAAGCGGTCGATCCAGCCGCTGTCGTGGCCGAAGAATTCAGGGATATCGGAAAGCGACGGGTCGATGCCGGCGACGAGATCGCCAAATCTGGCAACGTTTCGCTCGACCAGTTCAATCCATGAAGGAGCGTCCATCGATTGTCTTTCCGGAAGAATATGCCGTCACCGCTTTCAGCCGTGAGCGTTCGAATAACATTCCCCCGCAGGCCAAGGGGAATGAAGTTCGAGTTTCACACCGCTTATTGTCCCGGCACGAAGCCCGTTGCGGTTTCGGAGTATTCATTCCGCATGGTGGCTGCGCATTATTGAAAAATCCTATTCAATATCGATCGCAACGCCGCTGAGCTTCCACGTCCCTTCGGATTCGATGAAGCCAAGCTGGTACTTGACCTGCTTGGGCGCCGTCTGGAAACGGCCTTTCAGTTTCAACACGCCCTGCTCGTCGATCCTGGCGTCCTCGTCGGGAACCATCTTTTGCGCCACCACGGCATCGAACACGGCGTGCTTTTCGACCAGGTCCTTGAACACGGCCCGCAGCTTTTCCGGCGGGAACTGCTCGCGAAACGGTTTTGAGATCTTGGCGTGGAGAATGGTGAAATTGTCAGCGGCGACCGCGTCGTTCAGCGTCACCAGGATGCTTTTCACCAGCACCTCCTGGGCGGCGGGACCGGGCATGTCGAGCGCGAAAGCCTCGATGGGACACGTGGCCATCAACGCCGCAACGGCTGCCGCCAACCCCTGATGTGCCCAATAGCGCATCGGACGACCCCATCACATGGCGATGGCATCGGGGTCAGTCCGACCCCGCGTTCTCATGGAAACCGCACCACCGCGCGACTGATTGTCTCACAAAGATGAATGTGCTGCCACCGTCCTGCGTCGATCTTCGCGTCGGCATGGCGTACGCTCAGGCCAGATAGCGGATCGCTTCCGCGAGTAACCGTTCCGGCGGCTCCGCCGAGGTATCCAGCGTCAGCCTTGCATCGGTCCACGCCTCATATTCGGCGCGCCGTTGTTCGACCCTGGCCCAGTCGATCTCGGCCATCCCGTCAATATTGCGGATACGGGCGTCGATACGGCGGCGGTGGATTGCCTGGTCCACGCAGATGCATTCGATGATCTTCAAATCCGCGCGATATTTTGCCGCAAGCTTTCGCCACGCCGCGCGCGGGGCCTCGACCGGATTGACCGCGTCGATCAGGACGGAATGATTGAGCCGCAATTGTTCTGCTGCCAGGGCTTGTGCGACCTCATAGGCCGCGATCCCCGTTTGATCCCGGGAGAGGCCGCCGCGCCACATCGCCGCCTCGATCGGATCGACCGACAATAGCGGCAGCGAAAAATGCCGGGAAAGGCCTTCCGCCAGCGTGCTCTTCCCGGAACCGGGAAGCCCGGCCAAAACAACGAGCTTCAGCGTGGTCATCGGACGCTTATATCTGTGGCAGGGGTGATAAAATCAGCGGCCCGTAGTTTCCCCGGGTGCCTGCGCCTTGATCGCCAGCGCGTGCACGGACCCCTTCAGTTCCGCCTCGAGCGTCGCATTGACCATGCGATGACGTTCGATCCGGCTCTTCCCTTCGAAGGCCGGCGACACAATATATACCCGAAAATGCGTCTCGCCGCCCGGCCTGTGGCCGGCATGGCCCTCATGCAGATGTGATTCGTCCGTTACGTCGAGGCTTTCGGGTACGAAAGCTTCACTCAACTTGTTTATGATATCGTCCTTGGTGCTCATGACGGCGGCATTACGTCCGGGACCGTTTTTCGTCAATGCCGGATCGGAACAGAGGTATTCGCAATGTCAAGACTTGAAGCCTCGGGCATTGCGTAGTCAAAGTCAGCCATGCCAATCGATTCATCCAAATTCTTCGACTCCATTCGCATCAAGCCCAACAAGCTGAGCGCGAAGCAGCAGGCTGCGGCGCGCGAAGAATCCGCCATGTGCGAATGGCCGGAGTGCAAGAACAAGGGCCCGCACCGCGCGCCCAAGGGCCGCGAGAACTCGAAAGAGTACTGGCACTTCTGTCTGAACCACGTCCGCGAATACAACCAGGGCTACAATTTCTTCCAGGGCATGAGCGCCGATTCCGTCGCGCGCTATCAAAAGGATGCGCTGACCGGCCACCGCCCGACCTGGAAGATGGGCGCCAATGGCGGCAAGAAGGGCAAGGCCGGCACCGAGCCGGACATCGACGCCGCGTCCGATCCGTTCAGCATGTTCTCGGAGCTCAACGGCCGCGGCCGCTGGCGGCCCGGACCGGGCGGCGCGGCCGGCGAGGTCAAACCTGAGACCCGCAAGGTGATGAACGCCGAGCGCAAGGCGCTGCAGGTGATGGGGCTCGGCCCCGACGCGACGCTGGAAACGGTGAAGGCAAAATACAAGGCGCTGGTGAAGCAGCACCATCCCGACGCCAATGGCGGCGACCGCTCCACCGAGGATCGCCTGATCGAGATCATCAAGGCGTATAATTACCTCAAGACGGTCGTGCGCGGCGCATAGTTATCGTCGTCTCGGCGAACGCCGGGACCCATAGCCACCAACGGTCGTTGGTTTGCGCGCTGGTCGTTACCTTCCTTTTCCAACAACAGAAGCCGCGGAGTATGGGTCCCGGCTCAAGGCCGGGACGACGTGTGGAGAGTGTCTCACTCTCACAAACCAGAACCTCACCCCGGCATCGGCCCGATATACGCTGAGCTCGGCCGGATCAGCCGCCCGCCGCGCTGCTGCTCGCGGGCGTGCGCGGTCCAGCCGGCGGCGCGCGCCACCGCAAATATGGGCGTAAATGCCTGGCGCGGGATTTTCAGCGCGTCGAGCAGGATCGCGGTGAAGAACTCCACATTGGTGTCGAGCGGCCGGTCCGGATTTTTGCGCTTCAAGGCGTCGCGGATATAGGCCTCGACTTCGCCCGCGAACGGCAGATCCATGCCGCCGCCGGCGAGCCGTTCGATCGCGCCCTTGAGCACGTCGGCGCGGGGATCGCGTACCCGATAGACGCGGTGACCAAAGCCCATCAGCCGCTCGCCGCGCGCCAGTGCGCTGTCGACCCACGGCTTGATGCGCTCGCTCGAGCCGATGGCGTCGAGCATTTCCAGCACCGGCTCCGGCGCGCCGCCATGCAGCGGCCCCGTCAGCGCACAATAGCCGCCCGTCACCGCCGCAAACAGATCGGCATGGGTCGAGGCAATGACGCGCGTCGTGAAGGTCGAGGCGTTCATGCCGTGGTCGCACACGGTGACGAAATAGGCGTCGAGCGCCGCCGCTTCGCGCGCGTTTGGCTTGCGGCCGAGCATCATCGACAGCGTGTCGGCGGCATGGCTCGCGGTTGGATCGGGCATCACGGGATCGTTGCCTTTGGCGCGCTGCACCAGCGCGGCTGCGATCACCGGAAACGCGCCGACGATGGTGGCCTCATGCTGCAGTCCTGCTTCGGCGCGCAGACCCGCGATGGCTGCGCGAAAACCATCGACGATCGACAGGCCTTGTGTGATTCCGAGCAACTCCGGCAGCCGGGCGAAGGCGCGTTCGCGCCCGGCGCCAAGCGCGGCACGCACCGCGGCCTCGCCGACCGGCTGGCCGGTACCGCCGCTCCACAGCCGGGCGGTCACGCCCTCGAACCCGGTCTTGCGGGCCAGTTCGCCGACGCGCTCGCCGGCAATGATCAGTTCGCCGCGCTCACCATCGACGTGGCTCAGCACGGTTTCGGCGGCGGGGACGCCATCGAGGCCGATCGGGGTCTTTGAAAGCTGAATGTTCATGGTCGGATCTCCTTTGTGCACCGCAAAGGTGGATCCTCTCGACAGATTGATCAATCTTGATTATGTAAATCAATATGAAAAAATCCGCCGGCCTTTATCTCTCGGCCCGCGAGGCCTCCGCCGAACTCGCGATCTCGCAGGCGACGCTCTACGCCTATGTCAGCCGCGGCCTGATCCGCTCCGAGCCGTCGGCCGATTCGCGCAGCCATCGCTACCGCGCCGAGGACGTCCGCACGCTCAAGGAGCGGCGGGCGCCGGCGCCGGAGCCGCGCGGGATGCGCAGTTTCGATGCGGATTTGCCCGTCATGGATTCGGCGATCGCGACCATCACCGAGGACGGCCCGATCTATCGCGGCGTCAACTGCGTCGATCTCGCCGAGCGCGATACGCTCGAACACGCCGCGACGCTGTTGTGGGACGTCACCGGCGTCGATCCCTTTGCTCCGGACAATTGCCCGTCGATCTCGGATGAAATGCGCGCGGTGGCCGAGGCCGCCCGCGGCGCCAACGCGATCGATCGCGCCATTGCGGTGCTGGCGCTCGCGGCCGTTGCCGATCCGCGCGCCTTTACCCGCGCGCCCGAGGGACGCGCGATGGTCGGCGGCCGCATCCTGCGCCTGGTGGTCGCGACCATGCTGAACGCGAAGACCTCGCCGCAACCGCTGCACCTGCAGATCGCCAGGGCCTGGGCGCCCGATCACAAGCACGCCGCCGATCTGATCCGCCGCGCGCTGGTGCTGCTGGCGGATCATGAATTGAACGCCTCGACCTTCACCGTGCGCTGCGCGGCGTCGACCGGCCTAAACCTCTATGACGCGATGATTGCAGGCCTCGTTGCCCTGAAAGGTCCCAAGCATGGCGGCGCCGGCGTGCTGGCGGCGCAGCTGCTCAAGACGTTGGCCAAGGGCGACGTCGCGCCCCTGATTCGCGAGCGGGTGGCGTTGGGCGAGCGTTTCGCGGGCTTCGGCCACGGCGTCTACAAGCTAGGTGATCCCCGCGCGCAGGCCTTGCTGGAGGCTTTGGCGCGCTCGGGCGCAGAGCGCAAACTGACTCACGAAATCCCGGAACGCATTGCGGAAGCGACCGGCGAATTCGTCAATATAGACTATGCGCTGGCGGTGCTCGTGCACACGCTGGGCCTGCCGCCGGGCCATGAACTGGTGCTGTTTTCGATGGCCCGCACGGTCGGATGGATCGCGCATGCGAGCGAACAATTGCGCCAAGAGCGGCTGATTCGCCCGCGTGCGCGCTATGTCGGCCCCGCCCCGGGACGCGCCCGGATTACTTGACCGGCTTGGCCGGCTCGATCACGCCGCCGCCCTGGCGGCGGCGGATGATCCAGATCGCAAGCGCTGCAACCAGCGCACCGCCCAGCACCGCGAGCATCCAGAGATGCTTGGCCGTGCCGTGATGATGCGGCAGCCCGAAATATTCGTGCAGCACGGAGATCGCGAATACGCCCGGCAGCACATGGGCCATCGCCCAGACCAGGATGGCCGGAATATTCACGCCGTAAAACCGCAGCGGCGGCATGCCCAGCGCGCCCGCCGTGACCGGTACGAAGGCGCGGATCGGCGGCACAAAGCGCGCAAAGAACACCGCAAGCGCGCCACGGCTTTGGAAGAAGGCTTCGCTTTGCGCCACCACGGCGGGGTAGTTCTTCAGCGGCCAGACGCTGAGAATCTCGCGCTGCGAACGATGGCCAACCCAGAACGCGGTGCCGTCCCCGAGTGCGGCCCCGGCAATCGCTGCCGCCAGCACCGCCCACAATTTCAGTTCGCCGCCGGGCACCAGCGCGCTCAAGGCGAGGATGATGGTTGATCCCGGCACCAGCGAGCCGACCACCGGAACAGCTTCCAGCAGGGCGGCGAGGAATAGCGTCAGGTAAGCAAGCCACGGATGGGCCGAGACAAATGCGATCAGAGGATCGAGGAAGGAGGCCACAAAATTCCCGTTTCAGCCGCGTGGGTTGCCTGTTTCCCAGACCTAACAACTCGCCAAGGGGGCGGGAAGGGCCGTCCCGAGGCGTCGGTTCCGCGGCGGGCTGGCCCGGCCGCCGGGCAAAAGTACGGCGTGATTCGCAGGGCTGCCCTCCAAAAATCGAGTTCAGTGCCTATCTCAATGATAAGGCAGCGGAACTTTCATTGCGCGGCGGGCTTCTGCCGGCCGTTGCACTCTGCTAGGTTTGCGGCAACACCCATCCGCAGCCATTCAACAAATCTGGTTTCGGGAGCGCCCGGGACCTCGGAGGATTGATGACGACCGCCGCCATGCACAAAACTGTTGAGCCCGTCGGTTTGCCCGATATGAAGGTGTCGGTCCGGCAGGTATTTGGAATCGATACCGATCTCGAAGTGCCTGCCTATTCCGAAGTTGACCCGCACGTGCCGGACGTCGATTCGGATTACCGTTTCGATCGTGCCACCACGCTCGCGATCCTGGCGGGTTTCGCCCACAACCGCCGCGTCATGGTCACCGGCTATCACGGCACGGGTAAATCGACCCATATCGAGCAGGTCGCAGCGCGGCTGAATTGGCCCTGCGTGCGCGTCAACCTCGACAGCCATATCAGTCGTATCGATCTGGTCGGCAAGGACTCCATCGTCGTGCGTGACGGCAAGCAGGTCACGGAATTCCGCGACGGCATTCTGCCTTGGGCGCTGCAGCACAACATCGCGCTGGTGTTCGACGAATATGACGCCGGGCGCCCCGACGTGATGTTCGTGATCCAGCGCGTGCTGGAAGTCTCCGGCCGCCTGACGCTGCTCGACCAGAACAAGGTGATCAAGCCGCACCCGTCGTTCCGCCTGTTCTCGACCGCCAACACGGTCGGTCTTGGCGATACGTCGGGGCTCTATCACGGCACCCAGCAAATCAACCAGGGCCAGATGGACCGCTGGTCGATCGTCACCACGCTGAATTACCTGGCGCATGACGAGGAAGTCGAGATCGTGCTCGCCAAGGCGAAGCACTATCGCACGCAGGAAGGCCGCGACATCGTCAACAAGATGGTGCGGCTCGCCGACCTCACCCGTAACGCGTTCGCCAATGGCGACCTCTCGACGGTGATGAGCCCGCGTACGGTGATCACCTGGGCGGAGAACGCCGATATCTTCTCCGACATCGGCTTTGCGTTCCGCGTTACCTTCCTCAACAAGTGCGACGAGCTGGAACGGCCGCTGGTGGCTGAATTCTATCAGCGCTGCTTCAACGCGGAGCTGGCCGAGAGTTCGGTCAACGTGGCGCTCAGCTAGCCCATGCCAACCATTTCCGTCGAGCGCACCATTGGAAAGACCAAGAAGGCGGTGCTCGGCGGACTCATCGGCTACAACAACGAGAAGATGGGGAGGCAGAAATACAAGCGCCTCGCCATCTCCTTACGCGAAGGCGACAAGATCGTCGGCGGGATTGTCGGTGAGGTCTGGACCACGGTGCTGTTCATACAGTTGTTCTGGATGGAGCAGAAACTTCGCGGCAAGGATTTTGGAACAAAGCTGATCAAGGCGATTGAAGACGAAGCGAGACGGTTTGGGGCCACGCGGTCCTATCTCGATACGATGAGTTTTCAGGCGCCGGGTTTCTACCGCGCCTGCGGTTATGAGGAATTCGGTTCGATCGAAGGTTATCCTGAAGGCGTGACGCGCCATTGGTTCACGAAAGCGCTATGAGCACATCCAACTCCAAATTCCGCACCGGATCCAAGGAAGCGCCGACCGAACCGTTCAAGCGCGCGGTGACGTCGTGCCTGCGCGCGATCGCAAAAGCACCCGAGCTCGAAGTGACGTTCGCGGCCGAACGTCCGGGTCTCGCGCCGGGCAAGGCCCGGTTGCCCGAACCTGCGCGCAAGATGACGAAACGCGATGCCGCGATTGTGCGCGGCCACGCCGATTCGATCGCGCTGAAACTCGCCTGTCACGATCCCAAGGTCCACCGCAAGCTGATGCCGGGCAATCCGCAGGCGCGCGGCGTGTTCGAGGCGGTGGAGCAGGCCCGCGTCGAAGCGATCGGCTCGCGGCGGATGGCTGGTGTCGCGAAAAACCTCACCGCGATGCTCGACGATCATTTCCATCGCGGCAAATTCGACGAGATCACCGACCGCGCCGACGCGCCGCTGTCGGATGCGCTGGCGATGCTGGTGCGTGAACGGCTGACCGGGTTGGCGCCGCCCACCGCTGCTAAAAAAGTAGTCGATCTCTGGCGGCCGGTGCTGGAGGACAAGATCGGCGCACGGCTAGATCAGTTGAGCCGCGTTACCGAAGACCAGGCCAAGTTCGGCGACCTCGTGCACGATCTGCTGTCGGCGCTCGACCTTGGCGACGACCGCAACGCTGATGCCGATGACGACGAGAACAACGAGGAGAATCAGGACGGCGAGAACGATCAGTCCGGCGCCGAAGGCTCGCCCGACTCTGACGCCGCGCAGGAAATGAGCGCCGATCAGGCCCAGGCCTCGACCGACGAGATGTCGGAGAGCGCGATGGAAAGCGCGCAGGCTTCCACGTCAGACACCTTCGACGATGGCGAACTCGGCGACGACGAAACGCCGGGCGAGGCGACGCGGCCGAATTCGCGCGGCGCCAATGAACCACGCGGGCCGGAATATCACGCCTTTGCGCCGAAGTTCGACGAGGTGATCGCGGCCGAGGATCTCTGCGACCATGACGAACTGGAACGGCTGCGCAGCTATCTCGACAAGCAGCTGGCGCACCTGCAGGGCATCGTCGCGCGGCTGGCCAACCGGCTGCAGCGCCGCCTGATGGCGCAGCAGAACCGGGCCTGGGAGTTCGATCTCGAGGAAGGCATCCTTGACCCGGCGCGGCTGTCGCGCGTGGTCACCGATCCCTATCATCCGCTCTCGTTCATGCACGAAAAGGAAGCGACCTTCCGCGACACCGTGGTGACGTTGCTGCTGGACAATTCCGGTTCGATGCGCGGCCGTCCCATTACGGTGGCGGCGACCTGTGCCGATATTCTGGCGCGCACGCTGGAGCGTTGTGGTGTCAAGGTTGAGATCCTCGGCTTCACCACGCGCGCCTGGAAAGGCGGGCAGTCCCGCGAGGCGTGGCTTGCCGCCGGCAAGCCGGCCAATCCCGGCCGGCTGAACGATTTGCGCCACATCATCTACAAATCCGCCGATGCCCCCTGGCGCCGCGCGCGGAAAAATCTCGGGCTGATGATGCGCGAGGGGCTTTTGAAGGAAAACATCGACGGCGAGGCTTTGGATTGGGCGCACAAGCGCCTGCTCGGACGTCCCGAACAGCGCAAGATCCTGATGATGATTTCCGACGGCGCGCCGGTCGACGATTCCACCCTGTCGGTCAATCCGGGCAATTACCTCGAACGGCATCTGCGTCATATCATCGAGGAGATCGAGACCCGTTCGCCGGTCGAACTGATCGCGATCGGTATCGGTCACGACGTCACGCGGTATTATCGCCGTGCGGTTACCATCGTCGATGCAGAGGAACTCGGCGGCGCCATCACCGAAAAGCTTGCCGAGCTCTTCAGCGAGACCCACGGTGCCGCGCCCACGACAACGCGCCGGCCACGCCGTCTGCATTCCTGAGAGTATGCGCGCACCGGTGAGCCGCCGTCGCTTTCTGAAAACTGCAGCGGCGGGGCTCTCGGCCGCGGCGCTGCCTGCGATCGCGCATGCGCAGACCGCAGTTCAGCGGCCGCCGAAGCCGGCAATCCCGGATGAATATTCGGTCACCGCGCCGGTCTCGATCGAGGTCAATGCAAGGCCGCTACCGTCGTTCGATACCCGCGACCGCTCACATGTGCGGTTTGGCTCGCTGGAATATCGCAGCGGGTTGATTCTGACCTCGCGGTTTCGCGGCTTCGGCGGCCTGTCGGGGCTGCGGCTCGACGCCAAGGGCGAGCGCTTCATCGCCATCAGCGACAAGGGCGGCTGGTTTACCGGCCGCATTGCCTACAAGGGCCGCGAGATGACCGGCCTCGACGATGTCGAAGCGTCGCCGATACTCGGTCCCGATGGCAAGCCGATCACCGCGCGCGGCTGGTTCGACACCGAGTCGATCGCGCTCGATGGTTCTTACGTTTACGTCGGCCTGGAACGCGTCAACCAGATACTGCGGTTCGATTTCGCCAAGGGTTTTACGCGCTCGCTCGGCGAGCCGCTGCCGTTGCCGCCGGCGGCGCGCAAATTGCCGTTCAACAAGGGGATCGAGGCGCTGGTGATGGTGCCGAAGGGCCAGCCTCTGGCGGGGACGCTGGTCGCAATCTCCGAACGCGGGCTCGACGCCGGCGGCAACATCATCGGCTTTATGATTGGCGGCAAGACGCCCGGCCAGTTCGGCATCCGCCGCACCGAGAATTTCGACGTCAGCGACGCGGTGTTGCTGCCCTCGGGTCAATTGCTGTTGCTGGAGCGCAAGTTTTCCATGCTCGGCGGCATCGGCGTCCGGATCCGGCGCATCGCGCCAAATTCAATCGCCTCAGGCGCCGTGATCGACGGTCCCACGATCTTCAACGCCGATCTCGGCAGTGAGATCGACAATCTGGAAGGCATCGAAGCCCATGTGACCGACGAGGGCGATACGGTGCTGACGCTGATCTCCGACGACAATTTCTCGATGATCCAGCGCAATCTGCTGCTGCAGTTCACGCTGGTGGATTGAGGCAGGCGGAGGGCACTGCGTAACGCTGTTTTCGGAACGGTTCTTGCAGCGATCCGGGCAGTGAAACCGGAGCATTTGATGACCAGGTCCTTTCGCGTAGTTCTCATCCTTTCGATCGTTTTCGCTGGCTTTGCCGCCCAGGCCGAAACCTGGCCCAGCCGGATGATCAAGGCGACCATCCCCTTTGGCGCGGGCAGTGCGGCCGACGTCGTGCCGCGGCTGCTGTTCGACCGTCTGGCGGTCGAGCTTGGCCAGCCGATCGTGATCGAGAACCGCGCCGGTGCGGGTGGAACGGTCGGTTCGGGCCTGGTGGCGAAGGCTGATCCCGACGGCTACAGCATTCTCTCCAACTCCAACGCGTTGACGATTGCACCGGCGATCTTTCCGAATCTGGCCTTCGATGCCGCGCGCGACCTCGCCTCGGTGCTGATGATCGGCTCCACCGCCAATGTGATGATCGTGCCGAATTCGCGTCCGTGGAAAACCATCCGGGATTTCATCGCGGACGCCAAGGGCAAGCCCGGATCGATCTCCTATGGTTCGGTCGGCATCGGCAGCGCGGTCCATATCAGTTCCGAGAAATTCCGCCTCGCCGCCGGCTTTGAGGCCACCCACATTCCCTATCGCGGCGGCGGCGAGGTGATCGCCGATATTCTTGGCGGCCGGATCGATTTCTATTTCTGTCCGCTCGCAACCGCGCTGCCGCTGATCCGCGAGGGCCAGGTGCGCGCGCTCGTGGTATCGACGGCCAAGCGCGCCACTGAGCTGCCCGACGTGCCGACCCCGGTCGATGTCGGATTGAAGGATGCCGACAGCGCGATCTGGTTCGGCGTATTGGTGCCGTCGAAGACGCCGCGCGAGATCGTCGACAAATTGCATGCGGCAGGCACCAAGGTGCTGGCCGATCCGGTGACGCAGGAGGGCTTGAAAAAGCTCGCCATCGAGCCGATGCCGATGAGCCCCGGCGAGATGGACGCGCTCCTCAAGCGCGAGATCGCGGCCAATTTTGAGCTGATCAAGGCCGCCGGAATCAAACCGTAAGGGGAGGGTTGCGCTGGCGGCGGGTTGAGGGGAAGGGGGCGGCTCGCTACAGAGGAGGCCAGCGTCGTCCCCTTCGGTCCCCAGGAATCCCCATGAGCAACCTGTTTTCCCCGATCCAGCTGCGTGGCCTGAAGCTCGCCAACCGCATCATGGTGGCGCCGATGTGCCAGTATTCTTCGGTCGATGGCGACGCCAATGACTGGCACTTCACGCATATCAATTCGCTGGCGCTGTCGGGCGCATCCATCTTCTGCATCGAGGCAACGGCGGTCGAGGCGATCGGCCGGATCACGCCGGGCTGCCTCGGCCTCTACAACGACGCCAATGAGGCCGCGCTGAAGCCGATCCTGGCCTCGGTGCGCAAGCGCTCCAAGGCTGCCGTGATGATCCAGCTCGCCCATGCCGGCCGCAAGGCGTCGAGCCACACGCCCTGGGACGGCGGCCAGTTGATCCCGGTGTCCGAAGGCGGCTGGCGGGCGGAAGGGCCATCGGCGATCGCGCACAAGGAGAGCGAGACGCCGCCACTGGCGTTCGACGCGGCGGGTCTTGCCCGCGTGCGCGATGCGTTCGTTGCTGCCACCAAGCGCGCCGAGCGGCTCGGCATCGACGCCATCGAGGTGCACAGCGCCCACGGCTATCTGCTGCATCAATTCCTGTCTCCGATCTCCAACCAGCGCACCGATCAATATGGCGGGTCGCTGGAGAATCGCATGCGCTTTCCGCTCGAAGTGTTCGATGCGGTGCGCGCGGCGTTCCCGCACGACAAGCCGGTGGGCCTGCGGCTCTCCTCGACCGACTGGGTCGAGGGCGGATGGGATCTGGCGCAGACGATTGAATATGCCAAAGAACTGAAAAAACGCGGCGTCGACTGGATCGACGCGTCCTCGGGCGGCGTCAGCCCGTTGCAAAAAATCCCGCTCGGCCCCGGCTATCAGGTGCCATTCGCGCAAGCCATCAAGCAGGCGACCGGCCTCACGACGATTGCGGTCGGCCTGATCACCGAAGCCAGACAGGCCGAGGAGATCGTGGCGTCCGGCAAGGCCGACATGGTCGCGCTGGCCCGCGGCATGCTCTACGACCCGCGCTGGGGCTGGCACGCCGCCGCCGAACTCGGCGGCGAGGTGTTTGCGCCGCCGCAATATTGGCGCTCGCAACCCTCGACGCAGAAGGCGCTGTTCGGCGCGACCACATTCGGCACGCGGTAGCACTTTCTTCCTTCTCCTTTTGTCGGAGAAGGGAAGTAAGTACATCTCTAACGTCGTCATCCCGGGTTCGATGCTTCGCATCGCCCCGGGATGACGGATGCGCTTTGGCGCATCCGTCAATTCACTCCGGGCGGCGCATCCGTCGCTTTCACCTGCCAGAACCGCAGCATGCGCTGCGCATTGTCCAGCGTCAGCTTGGCGTATTGCGATTTGGCCTGCGCCAGTTCGTGCGGGCCCATGTTGCCGGACGCGAAGCGGCTGTCGAGCACGGCGGCCACGGTTTCCCAGCTCAGCCCCGCGACGCGGCAGGGGATCAAGAGGCCGTCGTCGCGCAGGCTTTGCATCAGCGGGCGGATGACGTCGATGCCGGAGCGCGACAGTTCGGCGAGCGCCGCTACCGTTTCTTCGTATTTGCGCTGCCTGGCAAAGCTCATCAGCGCGCCTTCGTTGAGCTGGCCGTTCTTGGCGAGCAGCGTCACGTAGCGCTTGGCGGAAGCAAAATCGCGCACGCGGGACATTTCGCGGCTGGCGCCGTCGGCGGCGGCCGCGATGGCGCCGCGGATTTCCTCGAACAGATGCGGCGGCGCGCGCGACAGCAGCCGCGTGCGCACGGCTTCAGTGGCGTCGCGCAGCAATTGCCGCCGGATATCCGCCGGGAGGTCGACGCGGATGCCGGTCTCGATCGCCAGCTCCGGATCGTGTTCGGCCTGCGCCAGCAGCACGGCAAAACCACCAGTGGAAACCTTGGCGCCGGGATTGGCGACCAGCTTGCGGCTGACGCTCGGATAATGCCGCGCCAGCAGCGCGTCGGTGACGATTTCAGCGAGCCACCAGCGGCCGGATATCGCCAGCAGATGCGCCTCGCTTTTGGTCTGCGCGAGTTCGAGCAGATCTTCCGCCGACAGCCGCGCGGATTCGGTCAGCACGGGCGCTGCGACCGAAATATCCTCGTTGTGGGCGAGGCGGCGGATCACGGCATGCGGCGCCTGCTTCACCGACGCGAGCTGGCTGCTCATTTCGGCGAGCGCGATGCGCGCGCTGACGTCGGCGATGGCGCGCAGCTCGATGGTCCTGATCAGCCGTTCGAGCACGTCGCCGAACAGCTCGATCTGTTCGCCATTGAAGCCGTCGGCCGAGGTCAGGAACAGGTCCGTGACGCGCCGGAAGGTCTCGAGGTGTTTTTGCGCCGAGCCGGCCTTGATGGCGGCCTCGACCTCATCGGCGATGGATTGTTCTAGCATCGCTCGTCCTGAGCGTTCGAAGCCAATTCTGGCACAGGGAAAAAGCCTATGGGGAATAGCTGAACAGTCGGTAAAATTCGGGGTGCTTGGCGGGCGTCTCACCGTCATTGCGAGCGAAGCGAAGCAGTCCATTGGGCGAGCTACTCAGTGAAACTACGGAGATTTGGGTCGCCGCGTTCAATGCTGCGCTGATGGGGAAGGTGGGGTAGGGGTCTCGCGCCATTCTCCGCCGTCGTCCCGGCCTTGAGCCGGGACCCATACTCCGCGGCGGTTGTTGTTGCAGAAGGTCACTAAGGCCGGCGATCTCACCGATAGGCCGCGGCGTATGGGTCCCGGCCTTCGCCGGGACGACGTGGATATAGCTTCGCGTTCTCGCGGCACATGGCGCCCGAGGTTTGCAGGTAATCTTCCGCCCCCCAAAATTCAGAGGGCGCAGGGAATGCCGGATGCGCGCTGCACCCGCGGTCTCATGTGCGTTCTGTGCTAAAAAAGCTGCACATG
>NZ_JAFCMA010000057.1:0-30111 GCF_018130125.1 Bradyrhizobium sp. AUGA SZCCT0177
GCGCTGGTCGGCATGTTCCAGAAGAACTTCGCCAAGTTCGAAGCCCAGGTCGATGCCGATGTCCGCGCTGCTGCGCCTGAAGTGAAGCTCGCGGCGGAGTGACCAACGGCATGACCGTCCC
Organism: Bradyrhizobium sp. AUGA SZCCT0177; assembly: GCF_018130125.1. Taxonomy (NCBI): domain Bacteria; kingdom Pseudomonadati; phylum Pseudomonadota; class Alphaproteobacteria; order Hyphomicrobiales; family Nitrobacteraceae; genus Bradyrhizobium; species Bradyrhizobium sp. AUGA SZCCT0177. The sequence goes on from NZ_JAFCMA010000057.1 coordinate 122, forward strand.
GTGTCGCTGGAAATAATCGGCGCCTGTTTTGGGATCCAAACAGGCGCCCCACAAGAAACATCGACGGGGCAAGGCTATTTGAAATAGTGGCTATTTGAAATAACGCCTATTTAAATAGCCGTAAAACCGAATCGAAATGCGCTATTTGGCGTGGCCGATTTTGCCCCTTAGCAGCATGACTGCCAATCGTCCGGCGCCAACCCCGCAGATGCCGCCCGCCACCTTCACGGCCGCATCAAGCAGACGGCCGTGGCGATCCGGCGTCAGCAGTTGCAAGATCTCCAACGCCACTGCGCCTCCGACAACGATCGTGACAACAAAAACCACGCGGTTGGGGTAAGCGAGGGCAAGCGCAAGGCCCAGCAAGGCGAAGGCCGCGAAATGCTCAATCAGGCCTTCGGCAAGCACGGGGCGGGCGTGGATCGGCGACAGCGTCGCGAAGGCGATGAATGCCAGCGCCAGCCAGCCCACAATCATGCATAATTTTTGAATGGTCGAGATAATCTGATCCCGTCAATAATTGTTGAGAAAACCCTGGGCGTGGAGATCATCCAACCCGTCCATAGGCGCCGGTTGTGCGCGCCTCGTGCAATAATCACAGCAGCAATAAAAAAGCGAACCCAAGGCAAAACCAGGTCATGTACCGGAACTTACCCTCCAACAGCGCCGAAGCAAGTCAATTGAACTTGAAGGCTAAACTCCCTCTTGTTGATCCGAAACCGCGCATTTGCGAGAGTCGCGTTTCTACCGGATTGGAGTGACGGCGATGCCCTTGTGGACTTGCGAGCAATGCGGTGCCCAGTTTCCGGACAGCGTCGCGCCGCCGGCGGCGTGCCCGATTTGCGAGGACGAACGGCAGTACGTGAACTGGAAGGGCCAGCAATGGCTTTCGCGCGACGCACTGGCGGAGCGCCACAAGCTCGTCTGGCGCGATGATCTCGGTATTTCCGGGATCGCTCTCGATCCGGGCTTCGCGATCGGACAGCGCGCGCTGCTCATTCCCGAGCCCGACGGCTGCGTGATGTGGGATTGCGTGCCCCTGGCCACATCTGATGCGGTGGACCATGTGCGGTCGCTCGGCGGCCTGAAGGCGATTGCGGTTTCGCACCCGCATTATTACGGCGCGGTCGCCGACTGGAGCGAGGCCTTTGGCGGCGTTCCGATCTATCTGCATGGCGACGATCGCCAATGGGTCACGCGGCCGCACGCCGCGATCGTGCCGTGGACCGGCGACAGCCGCCAGATTTCCGATGACATCGTTCTCATCCGCACCGGCGGTCATTTCGCCGGCGGCACGATCCTGCATTGGCGTGCGGGTGCGCAGGGGCGAGGCGCGCTGCTCACCGGTGATGTTGCCATGGTGGCGATGGACCGCCGCTCGCTGAGCTTCATGTACAGCTTCCCGAACTACATCCCCTTGAATGCGAAATCGGTTCAAGGCGTGGCGCGCGCGGTCGCGCCGTTGGCTTTCGACCGCATCTATGGCGCGTGGTGGGGCAAGAACATCGAGGCGGGCGCAAAGGCCGCATTCGATGCTTCGGTCCGGCGCTATCTGGCCGCGATTGCGGATTAGACCGGCCGAGGGTGGGAACCAGCCAGGCCGTCGAACCTTGCCACTCCAGATAGTATCGCTATATCAGGGCTTTCCCACCCATGCTTGATCTCGTGAGCCCCTGATGACCACCACGACTGCCCCCGAATCCCAGCCGTTCCAGGCCGAGGTCGCCGAACTCCTGCATCTGATGGTGCACTCGGTTTATTCGGAAACCGATATTTTCCTGCGCGAACTGATTTCGAACGCGTCCGACGCCTGCGACAAGCTGCGCTATGAGGCGATCGCCGCACCCGAGCTGATCACCGATGGCGCGCCGCCCGCGATCCGCATCGTGCCGAACAAGACGGCGAACACGCTTGCCGTGGTCGACAGCGGCATCGGCATGGACCGGCAGGAATTGATCGACAATCTCGGCACCATCGCGCGCTCCGGCACCAAGTCGTTTCTGTCGCGCCTGACCGAGGCCAAGGATGGCGCCAACCTGATCGGCCAGTTCGGCGTCGGCTTCTATGCCGCCTTCATGGTCGCCGAGCGCATCGTTGTCACCAGCCGCCGCGCCGGTTCGGACCAGGTCTGCACCTGGTCGTCGTCGGGCGGCAGCGGATTTGAAATCGCGCCCGCCAGCGAGGAGGACGCCGCGCGCATCACGCGCGGCACCGAGATCGTGCTGCATCTGAAAGAGAACGCGCAGAAATATCTCGAGACCTACGAGATCGAGCGCATCGTCCGCGCCTATTCCGACAACATCCAGTTTCCGATTGAGCTGGTGCCGGAGGAAGGCGAGCCGCGCCAGATCAATTCGGCCAGCGCGCTGTGGCAGCGGCCGAAATCGGAACTGACGCCTGACGATTACAAGGGCGCCTATCAATCGATCGCCGGCGCGTTCGACGAGCCCGCGATGACCTTGCATTACCGCGCCGAGGGCCGCCAGTCCTATGCGGTGCTGCTGTTCGCACCGTCGACAAAACCGTTCGACCTGTTCGACCAGGCGCGCAAGGGCAAGGTGAAGCTCTATGTCCGCCGCGTCTTCATTGCCGACGATGCTGATTTATTGCCGGCTTATCTGCGCTTCATCCGCGGCGTGATCGACAGCGAGGATCTGCCGCTCAATATTTCCCGCGAGATGCTGCAGAACAATCCGCAACTCGCGCAGATCCGCAAGGCCGTCACCAGCCGCGTCGTCACCGAGCTGGAAAATCTCGGCGACAAGGAGCCGGAGGCGTTCGCGAAAATCTGGGATTCGTTCGGGCCCGTAATCAAGGAAGGCATCTGGGAAGATTTCGAGCGGCGCGAAAAGCTGCTGGGCCTGTCGCGCTTCACCACGACATCGGGCGAGAAGCGTTCGCTCAAGCGGTACGTCGAAAACCTGAAACCGAACCAGACCGAGATCTATTATCTCACCGGCGACAGTATCGAGCGGCTGAAGTCGAACCCAAAACTCGAATCCGCCACAGCCCGCGGCATCGAGGTGTTGCTGCTGACCGATCCGGTCGATGCGTTCTGGACTTCGGCGCCGCTCGATTTCGGCGGCAAGCCGCTGAAATCGTTGAGCCAGGGCGATATCGATTTCGGTCTGATCCCGCTGCTGGACGACAAGGCGGACGACAAAAAAGAAGAGAGCACTACGGATGAGGCCGCGACCATCGCCGTCATCAAGGACACGCTCGGGGAACGCGTCTCCGACGTGCGGGCTTCGCAGCGGCTGACGTCGAGCGCGTCCTGTCTGGTGGCCGGCGGCGACGGCTGCGACCGCCAGCTCGAACGGTTGCTGGCGATGCAGAACCAGGGCTCGGTGACCAAGCCGATCCTCGAGATCAATCTGCGTCATCCATTGGTGGCGGCGATTGCCGGGGCCAAGGACGCAGCCGCGGATCTGTCGTTCCTGCTGCTGGAGCAGGCTCAGATCCTCGATGGCGAATTGCCGGAGGACCCGGCGGCGTTTGCGAGCAGGCTCAATCAATTGGTGCTGCGGGGCGTCAAACTGTAGCAGGGGCGAACCCGAATTTGGGTTACGCCGTATCTGTTAGACAGCTTCGGAAAACGGGGTAACTTGCATCGCAATGACCACGCCCGACGGCACCGACATCTTCTACGGCGGCATTCCGGTCTTTCGCGGCTTCACCAGCCTGATGGATCCGGCGCTGTACTCGCCGTTGCCGGATGATTGGACCGTCGGCGTCGCCGACATCGTGGAATCGACCAAGGCGATCGCCAACCAGCGCTACAAGGCGGTCAACATGGCGGGCGCCGCTGTCATCGCCGCCGTGACCAATGCGCTGGATGGACGCGAGTTTCCGTTCGTGTTCGGCGGCGATGGCGCGAGCTTTGCCGTGGCGCCCGCCGATCTCGGCCGCGCGCGCGAGGCGCTGGCGGCGACAGCGACCTGGGTCAGCGAAGGCCTTGATCTTTCGATGCGGGTGGCGCTGGTGCCGGTGAAAGCAATCCGCGCGCAGGGCCTCGACATCAGAGTGGCGCGTTTCGGGCCGTCACCCAATCTATCATACGCGATGTTTTCCGGCGGCGGTCTCGGCTGGGCGGACGCGGCGATGAAGCGCGGCGAATTCGCGGTCCCCGCGGCGCCGGCCGGCGAGCAGCCGGATTTGTCCGGGCTGTCGTGCCGGTTCGAGGAAATTCCGTCCGCGCGCGGTCTCATTCTTTCGGTGCTGGTGGTGCCGGCAAAGGGCGCCGATCCGCGCGCATTCCGCAAAGCGATCGAAGACATCATCGATCTCGTCGAGCGCAGCCCTGATGCCGGGCGGCCGGTGCCTTCAGGTGGACCCGATATACGCTTTCCGCCGGCGGGCATCGAATACGAGGCGCGTGCCGCGCGCGGCGGGTCGTTGTTGCGGCGCCGCAGTTCCGCGTTGGCCATCGCGCTATGGGCCTATGTCGTGTTGCGCTTCGGCATCAAGGTCGGCAATTTCGTGCCGAAGACCTACATGCAGCAGGTGGTAGAGAATTCCGACTTCCGAAAATACGACGATGGATTGCGGATGATCCTCGATTGTACGCCGGAGCTCGAGCAGGCGCTGGCGCAACGGCTGGCAAAGGCGGCCTCAAACGGTGTCGTGCGTTATGGCTTGCACCGCCAGGACGCGGCGATGATGACCTGCTTCACGCCGTCGGTGATGCGCAGCGACCACGTTCACTTCATCGATGGCGCACGCGGCGGCTATGCCTCGGCGGCGACCGCGTTGAAGGCGATGGCGGCTTGAGCTTCTCGCCGCCACACAACGGGGCTGGATGCTCATTTGCCCCAGCGCGTGAAGCGAATGAACAGCATTGTAGAGAGGCCGTATACGACCATCGCGGCGCCGACGAGGGCGAACAAGGTCCAGGCCGGTGCGCCCGATGACGCCAGCCACCAGCCGCCGAGGCCGACCAGCAGTAGCCGGATGGTGCCGGCCATGACCGGGCCGCCGACCTTTGCCGCGCCCTGCGAGGCGAAGTAGAGCGCGAGGCCGGTGCCGAAGAAGCCGAAGGCCGGACCGGCCCAGGCAAAGTAGGAAGAGGCGGCAGCCGTCACGCCGGGATCGCTGGTAAACAGCGAGATCCAGAGCGTCGGCTTGATCGCGACGACGAGGCCGATAAGGCCGACGGTCAGGCCTGCCGCAGCGGCCGCGGTCCAGGCCACCCGGCGCGCCCGCGCCACGAGGCCAGCGCCAACAGCCATGCCGACCATCGGCACCGAGGCGATGCCGAACGCAAATGCAATCGGGACCAGCAGGAATTCCAGCCGCGAACCCATGCCGTAACCGGCCAGCGTCTCCGTGCCGAGGCCCGCCACGATTTTGGTGAAGATCAAAATCGTCAGGACGGTTTGCAGCGGCGCCAGGCAGGAGATCGCGCCGACTTTAAGGATGTCGACGAACATGTCGCGCTCGAACCTGAAGGCGGCGAAATTCAGCTTCAGCCGGCTCCGGCCGCTGGCGAGGTACCACGCCAGGAAAATCGCGCCCAGCGTGAAGGCGGTGAGCTGACCCGCGGCGACCCCGGGCATGCCAAGCTTCGGCAGGCCGAATAATCCAAGACCGAGGCCGCCGCCGACCACGACCTGAACGACGGCGACGACGATCAGCACGGCCGAGGGAGTGCGCATATCGCCGGTGCCGCGGACCACCGAGGCCAGCGTATTGACCAGCCAGATCGAGATCGCGCCGGAGAACAGCACCTGCGAATATTGCATGGCCTGCTCGAGCACGCCGCCGCGGCCGCCAAGCAGCGAATAGAATTGCCGGCCGAACGCCAGCATGACAACGGTGAAGATCAGCCCGGCGCAGGTGCCGATCATGGCCGCATGCAGCGCCAGCGTCGCGGCGCGATCGCGGTTGCCGGCGCCGAGTGCGCGGCTGATGGCGGAGGACACACCGCCGCCCATCGCGCCCGCCGACATCATCTGCGTCAGCATCACGAACGGAAACACCAGCGCGATCCCGGCCAGCGGCTCGGTGCCGAGCCGGCCGATATAGGAGGTCTCGGCGACCGCCACCAGCGCGGTGCCGACCATCGCGATCGCATTGGGGAGCGCGAGCTTCAGCAGCGTCGGCAGGATCGGCGAGATCAACAGGCTATTGACCGGCGCGGTTGGTGCGGCCGCGGGGCGCAAATCAAGCGGGGCGTCGATCGTCATGCGTCACCGGTTCGTCGGCCAGAAGGCAATATATTATGGCCAACATATTATCGGCAGGCGCAAGCGCAAGCCACCCATCACCGCGCAGGGGTCACCACGGCAGGCCGCATAGGTCGATGACGCCGTCGCGCGGGGCGCGGGTGAAGTCGAATACGAACGGCGCCATCGCCTCGAAACGAATGCGTCCCTCCGGCTGCTCGGCATAGACCTCGCCAGTGAATTTGTGCCACCCGCGGGCCTCGTAGAAGGCGAAATTATGCGGCTCGCAGAACAGAAGAGCAAACTTGATCGCTTCGTGGTCGCGCATGGTCTGGACGGCGGCGCCGAGCGCGAGGCCGGCAAGCCCGCGTCCCCGGAAATCCTCGCGGGTCGCAACCCCGCCGATACCGCCGATATCGACCTTGCGCCCGTTCCAGGTGGCGGTACGGAAATAGACACCGACATGGCAGGCAAGGCCGGGTTTTGACGATTCGCTGGTAGAATCCTGCGGCGCCTCGATCAGCACGCGCAAATCGGCGTGGGCCCATTTGACGTGGCCCCAGGACAGTTTCTCGACCACATGCTTCGGCCAGACCGCATGCATCAGCGGTTCGACCCTCGGCCATGAAGCGTCCCCGTTCAGGACATCGATCTCGATACTCATTTTTCACCCCGCAAAGCCGAATGTCCCGTCATACGCTGGACGCGGAGCATCGTTACCGAAGAAGCCGCCCGCTTTGTCAATTTGCGGTGTTTAAGCGCGATGGAACCTTCTATAAGGGTTCCCGTTACACCACGTCTCCCATCATTTTCGGACATCACCCCATGACCTTCACGCTACCCGATCTTCCCTATGCCCATGACGCCCTTGCCCCCTATATGTCCAAGGAAACGCTGGAATTCCACCACGACAAGCATCACCAGGCTTACGTGACCAACGGAAACAACGCGATCAAGGGGACCGAATTCGAAGGCAAGTCCCTCGAGGAGATCGTCAAGGCCTCGTTCGGCAAGAACCCGGCCGTGTTCAACAATGCCGGCCAGCACTACAACCATCTGCATTTCTGGAACTGGATGAAGCCGAATGGCGGCGGCAGCAAGCTGCCCGGCCGTTTGGAAAAGAAGATCACCGAGGATCTCGGCGGGCTCGACAAGTTCAAGACCGACTTCGCCGCCGCCGGCGTCGGCCAGTTCGGCTCCGGCTGGTGCTGGTTGTCGGTCAAGAACGGCAAGCTCGAAATCTCCAAGACCGCGAACGGCGAGAGCCCGCTGGTTCATGGCGCAACCCCGATCCTCGGCTGCGACGTCTGGGAGCACTCCTACTACATCGACTATCGTAACCGCCGCCCGGACTATTTGAAGGCGTTCGTCGATAATCTCGTGAACTGGGAATATGTCGACCAGCTGTTCGGCAAGGCTTCCTGATTGAGCCCGTCATTCCCCGGTGCGCAATTGCGCATCGGGGGAATCTCGAGATTCCGGGTTCGATGCTTTGCATCGCCCCGGAATGACATCGAGCTAATTTCAGGGGCGGCAGTGCAAAACTGCCGCCCTTATCTTTTGCCTCCCATGCCATCCTTGCAGGCGTCGCGGGCTTGCGGCACAAGCGCTGTTGCCGGGTGATTTCGCGATGTGGAAAATGCTGCGATGAGCTATCTCTTGGTTTTCGTTGGTGGCGGCCTTGGCGCGTCGCTGCGCCATTTCATCAATCTCACCTGCGCCCGCTGTATCGGCACCGGATTTCCCTGGGGCACCTTCATCATCAACATCTCAGGGTCGACCGTGATGGGGCTGATCGCGGGCTATCTCGCCCTCAAGGGCGAGACCTCGCAGCCGTGGCGGCTGTTCCTGATGACGGGCATACTCGGGGGCTACACCACCTTTTCCGCGTTCTCGCTCGATACCGCCGTGCTCTATGAGCGGGGTGAGCTTGGCCTGGCGGCGGCCTACATCCTCGGCTCGGTGGTGCTCTCGATTGCCGGCCTGTTTGCCGGTCTCGCGCTGGTGCGCCACCTGACCTGAAAAGCCCGTGACAGCCTTGCATGGCCATGCCTGAGCGGCGCATGGATGTTTCAGTTGTTCCGTTTGCGTGAGGCCCCGGCCGGGACTAAGCAGGGTTGGACTTTTCACCTGCAGATCCTTGCCGATTCATTGCATTGTCAGAACCCCCATTGAAAGAACCGGTGCCCGCCGACGAACTTGCGGAGGCCGAAGCAGGCCCGCGACGCAAGCGCAAGCCGGTCGGCTGGTCGATGATCTTCATCGCCGTGCTGGTCGCGGTCAGCGCCACGCTGGTCTATCGCCGCGACGGTATCGACGGCGTGCTCAAGATTCTCACCCATGATCTCTGGCTATTCGGCGAGATCCTGCCGCGCGTATTGGCCGGCTGCCTGCTCGGCGCGTTCATTACGGAAATCCTGCCGCACGAGAAAGTGTCGCGATCGCTCGGGCCGAACTCCGGCCTGAAGGGATTGCTGATCGGAACGGCGTTCGGTGCCATCCTGCCGGGCGGGCCGTTCACGGCCTATCCGGTGGCGGCGGCGCTGCTGACGGTCGGCGCTGATTTCGGCGCCACCATCGCGATGGTGGTGAGCTGGACGCTGATCGGTTACGGCCGCGCGGTCGCCTGGGAATTGCCGATTCTTGGCACCGATTTCACGTTGTGGCGGATCGTAATCTCGCTGCCGATCCCGGTCCTCGCCGGCGCGCTCGGTCGCTTCGTCTATGTGCGGATGTATCCCAAAGGCGAGCCGTCATGAAGGGTGAGCCGTCATGACGATGAGCGCGCTCATCATCGACATCAGCCTGTGGGGCTCCGTGCTGGTGCTTGGCATCATCGCGTTCCGGCGCGGCCGCGTCGTGGTGGTTTCGGCGGCGCGCGAGGGCGCAATGGATTTCATCAACATTGTGCCGCGGATCGCGCTCGGCGTGATCGGCTCCGGCTACATCGCCGCCGTCATTCCTCCCGAAATCATCACCGGCTGGCTGGGTCCGGATTCCGGCTGGCTCGGCGTGCTCACGGCCGTGATCGCGGGCGGGCTAACGCCGGGAGGCCCGGTGGTCGGCTTTTCCATCGGCGCAGTGGCGCTGAAGGTGGGCGGCGGCTCGCCGCAGGTGATCGCCTATGTCGTCGCCTGGGCGCTGTTCGCCTTCCAGCGGCTGATACTGTGGGAAATCCCGTTCATGCCGGCGCGTTTCGTCTGGTTCCGGGCCGCGGTCTCGGTGCCGTTCCCGTTCCTGGCGGCGGCCTTGGCGATGGCGATCGGGAAGCCGTGAGGGCAGGGCACTTTGGTGGACTCAGGTTATGTTATAATATAACATCTTTGCATGTCTCACTCCCATTCCCACGACCATGCGCACCACCACCACAGCCATGGTCACCCCCATCACCACGACCCGTCGACCCCGCATCCGGCGCAGCCGGCGCCGTGGTCGATCCTGCGGATGACGGTGGCGGCGCGGCTTGGCGCGGCGCTGGCGGTCAGCGCCTGTCTGTGGGTAGTCGTGCTTGTGGCGATGAGGTGAGCATGGCGGCGCAGACCCAAATCCAGCAAGCTCAGGTCAAATTCAGCAACGTCACGCTCGGCTACGACCGGCATCCGGCCGTGCACCACCTCAACCTGGAGGTCGCCGGGGGCGCGCTGGTCGCGGTGATCGGGCCGAACGGCGCCGGCAAGTCGACGCTGTTTCGCGGCCTCGCCGGCATCCTGAAACCGCTGGCGGGCTCGATCTCGCTGGGTGGTCTGGACAGCAAGGACATCGCCTACCTGCCGCAGACCGCCGACATCGACCGCAGTTTTCCAATTTCGGTGTTCGATTTCGTCGGCACCGGACTGTGGCGCTCCACCGGCTTCTTCGGCGGCATGGGCAAGAAAGAGCGCGAGCGGATTTTGGCGGGGCTTGCCGCCGTCGGTCTCAACGGCTTTGAGAACCGCCCGATCGGCACGCTGTCCGGCGGCCAGATGCAGCGCATGCTGTTCGCCCGCGTGCTGCTGCAGGACGCGCGCCTGATCGTGCTGGACGAGCCGTTCAACGCCATCGACGCCAAAACATCAGCGGACCTGATCGCGCTGGTCAAACGCTGGCATGGCGAAGGCCGTACCGTGCTGGCGGCGCTGCATGATCTCGACATGGTGCGCAACCATTTCCCCGAAACCCTGCTGCTGGCCCGTGGGCCGGTGGCCTGGGGCGCGACCGCGCAGGTGCTGACGCCGGATAACCTCTTGGTGGCGATGAAGATGTGCGAAGCCTTCGACGACCGGGCCGCGGCCTGCGCCGAAGATACGCCGTCGCGGGCGGCCTAGCTCCAATGCTCCACGATGCGCTGATCGCGCCTTTCACCGAATTCGAGTTCATGCGCCGCGCGCTGGCGGCCGTGATCGCGCTGTCGCTGGGCGCCGCTCCCATCGGCGTGTTCCTGATGTTGCGGCGGATGAGCCTCGTCGGCGACGCCATGGCGCATGCGATCCTGCCCGGGGCCGCGATCGGCTTTCTGGTCTCCGGTCTCAACCTGTTCGCGATGACGACCGGCGGCCTGATCGCGGGTTTTACGGTAGCGATCCTGGCCGGCGTGGTCGCGCGCACCACCGAGCTGAAGGAAGACGCCTCGCTGGCGACGTTCTATCTGGTGTCACTGGCGCTCGGCGTCACCATCGTGTCCATCAAGGGCACCAATATCGACCTGCTGCACGTGCTGTTCGGCAACATCCTGGCGATGGACGACCAGACCTTGCTGGTGATCGCCTTCAACGCCACCATCACCTTGCTCGTGCTGGCCGTGATCTATCGCCCGCTGGTGATCGAATGCGTCGACCCGGTGTTCCTGCGCACCGTCAGCCGCGCAGGCGCCCCGGCGCATCTGGCGTTTCTGGCGCTGGTCGTGATCAACCTCGTCAACGGCTTTCACGCGCTCGGCACCTTGCTCGGCGTCGGCCTGATGATCCTGCCCGCGGGCATCGCGCGGTTCTGGTCACGCGACATCACCGGCATGATCTGCATCGCGGTCGCAAGTGCCATGGTGTCGGGCTACGCCGGGCTGGTGCTGTCGTTCCAGACCAAAATTCCGTCAGGCCCCGCGGTCATTCTGGTCGCGGCGGGGATTTATGTGGTGTCCGTATTGTTCGGCAATGTCAGCGGCCTGGTCCGGCAGCTGTTCCCCGGCCGGCATCTCGAGGCGTAACGATGCAGCGTTTGTTCTCCCTCATCTGTCTGGTGCTGATCGCCACAGTCGTTCCGGCCGGCGCGCAGGAACGCCTCAAAATCGTCGCCAGCTTCTCCATCCTCGGCGATTTCGTCCGCAATGTCGGCGGCACAAGCGTCAGCGTCACGACGCTGGTCGGTGCTGACGGCGATGCGCATGTCTACTCGCCGACGCCGGCGGATGCGAAAAAGATCGCCGATGCGAAGCTGATTTTCGTCAATGGCCTTGGCTTCGAGGGCTGGCTGCCACGGCTGCTGAAATCCGCCGGGAGCAAAGTTACCGTCGTGACGGCGACGGCCGGCATCGCGCCGCTCAAGCTCGGCTCGGATGCCGACCCGCACGCCTGGCAATCCGTCGCCAACGCCAAAATCTATGTCGGCAATATAAGCGACGCGCTGGCGGCCGCCGATCCTGCCTCAGCCCAGGGTTTTCGTGCCAATGCGGAGGCCTATCTGGCGAAACTCGACGCTCTCGACCGCGAGGCGCGCGAAGCCGTTGCAAAGATCCCGCAAGCCCGCCGCAAGGTGATTTCGACCCATGGCGCCTTCGGCTATTTCGCCGCCGCCTACGGCGTCGAATTCATCGCGCCGGTCGGCGTATCCACGGAATCCGAGCCCAGTGCCCGCGATATTGCCGGTATTATCACCCAGATCCGGGCGGCCAAGATCCCGGCGGTTTTTCTGGAAAATGTGAGCGATCCGCGCCTGATCCGCCGGATATCGGCCGAGACCGGTGCCAGGATCGGCGGGACCCTCTATTCGGACAGTTTGACGGCCGAAAAGGGCGATGCCCCCACTTACATTGACATGGTCAGGCACAATATAAAGGCATTGACCAGCGCGCTCGCGAACTGAGAGGCAGGGGCCACCCTGCCGGGAGCGTGGCTGCGATATTTGCCGGAGCTGCCATGTCTGAACTGACTGCCCAAAAAATTCCTGTAACCGTGCTGACGGGCTATCTCGGCGCCGGCAAAACCACGCTGCTCAACCGCATCCTGTCGGAAAACCACGGCAAGAAATACGCCGTCATCGTCAACGAATTCGGCGAGATCGGCATCGACAACGACCTCATCATCGGCGCCGATGAAGAAGTGTTCGAGATGAACAATGGCTGCGTCTGCTGCACCGTGCGCGGCGACCTCGTGCGCATCCTCGACGGCCTGATGAAACGCAAGGGCAAATTCGACGCCATCATCGTCGAGACCACCGGCTTGGCCGATCCGGCGCCGGTGGCGCAGACCTTCTTTGTCGACGAGGACGTGCAGAAGAACGCCCGGCTCGACGCGGTCGTCACCGTGGCCGACGCCAAATGGCTGAGCGACCGTTTGAAGGATGCGCCGGAAGCCAAGAACCAGATCGCGTTTGCCGACGTCATCGTGCTCAACAAGACCGACCTGGTTTCCAAAGCCGAACTCGCCGAAGTCGAGGCGCGGATTCGCGGCATCAACCCTTACGCAAAACTGCACCGCACCGAGCGTTGCAAGGTGGCGCTGGCGGACGTGCTGGAACGCGGCGCGTTCGATCTCGATCGCATTCTCGAGATCGAGCCGGAATTCCTCGATACCGGCGACGGTCATGATCATCACCATGATCACGATCATCACCACGGCCATGACCATCCTCATGATCACAGCCACAGCCATGGCGGGCTGAAGCATTACCATGACGAGGAGATGCAGTCGCTGTCGCTGCGCACCGACAAGCCGCTCGATGCGACCAAGTTCATGCCGTGGCTGCAGAACCTCGTCGCCTCCGAAGGACAGAAGATCCTGCGCTCGAAGGGCATCCTCGCCTTCAGCGACGATGACGACCGCTACGTGTTCCAGGGCGTGCATATGATGCTCGAGGGCGACCATCAGCGCAGATGGAAGGATGACGAACGGCGCGAGAGCCGGCTTGTCTTCATCGGTCGCGAATTGCCGGAGCAGATGATTCGCGACGGTTTTGAGAGCTGTATCACCACGTGATGAAACAGTTTGATCCGGGCGAAGGCGCCTCCATCGCTTCGATCACCGACAAGGTGCGGCCGCTTGCGGTCGGCATGCCGATATCGTCGGTGCATTTTCTCGGCGAGACCGCGGTCTTCGTCGGCGCCGAGGAGAAGGCTGCCATCGTCGGCGCCGGCGGCGAGATTTCACCTGTCGATATTCACGGCGGTGCGGTGCTGTGCGCGGCGTCCGACGGCGCGCGCGTCGTTACCGGCGGCGACGACGGCAAGCTCGTCGCGCTCAACGCCAAGGGCGAGGTCGATGTACTCGCAACCGACGCCAAGCGGCGCTGGATCGACAACGTCGCGCTGCACCCCGATGGCGCGGTGGCGTGGTCGGCCGGCAAGATCTCGTACGTTCGCACCAAGGGCGAGGAGAAGTCCTTCGATATGCCCTCGACCGTCGGCGGCCTGGCGTTCGCGCCCAAGGGCCTGCGGCTGGCGGTCGCGCATTACAACGGCGTGACGCTGTGGTTTCCCAACATGGCGGCGAAGCCTGAGTTTCTGGAATGGGCCGGCTCGCATCTGTCCGTCACCTTCAGCCCGGACAACAAGTTTCTGGTGACCGGGATGCACGAGCCGGCGCTGCATGGCTGGCGGCTCGCCGACAACCGGCATATGCGCATGAGCGGCTATCCCGGCCGCGTCCGCTCGATGTCGTGGAGCGCCGGTGGCAAAGGGCTTGCAACCTCGGGCGCCGATACCGTGATCATCTGGCCGTTCGCCAGCAAGGACGGGCCGATGGGCAAGGAGCCGGCGATGCTGGCGCCGCTGCAGGCCCGCGTCTCCGCGGTCAGCTGTCATCCGAAGCATGATATCCTGGCCGCGGGCTACAGCGACGGTTGCGTGCTGATGGTGCGGATCGAGGACGGTGCGGAGATCCTGGTACGCCGGAGGGGCAACGCCGCGGTTTCGGCGCTGGCCTGGAGCCCCAAGGGATCGCTGCTCGCCTTCGGCACCGAAGACGGCGATGCGGGGATGGTGGAGCTCTAAATCATCCGCCGGTGCGTGGCGAGACTGGACCGAAGTGCATCCGCGATTGACGGTGCGCTCCCTCTCCCGCTTGCGGGCGAGGGTTGGGGTGGGGTGTCGCCACGAGTTACCCCGCCCGAGTGGAGAGAGCCCCCACCCGGTGCTTGCGCGCCGACCTAAGAGCGAGCTTCGCTCGTCTCGACCCCGCAAGCGGGAGAGGTCAAGCGAAACACGCGGCGTTAGCAAAAACCGGCCTACTTCACTTTCCTCCCGGCTTTGACGTAAGCCTCGATGTGGTCAAACGTCTTGCCGGCCGGTTCGAGGTTTTCGAAGGCCGAAGCGGCCTTGTTCATGTTTTCAGCGGTCTTGTCGCGATCCTTCGGGTCGGGTTTGAAGACGGCGAGCATGGTGAGCGCCGTCATATAATTCCCGAACGCCGCTTGCTCGGCCGCGAACAGGTTTTTCAGGCGAGGATCGTTCGCAAAAAAGCCGGTGAAGGTGTTTTTGATGCCGTCGTCGGCTGATGCCAGCGACTGCAACGCCCAAAATCCGCTCGCCAAAGTCAGCACGCGAAAGAATTTGGCGGGCTCGGTTTTGCACTGGTATTTGTCGCAGGCCATCTTGGCCATCACGTTGTCCCGGCCTTCCGCGGTCATGTTCGGTCCGAACTTGCTCTTCATGAATCCCATGCGCATGGCAATGCCCGCCATGTCGTCATCTGCGCTGGAGAAGTTTGCGAGGATTCTTTCAATGAAGGTGGTGTCACCGGATGCCATATAGGCGCCGATCAAGAGGTCGTTGTCGGCGGCATTCGACGACGGCCGCACCACGGCAAGTTTGGCAGGTTGGTTCTTTTCGATTTTCTGCAGCGTGGCTGTGATCTGGTTTTCCTCGGCAAATTTCTGTGCGTCTTCCATGAGGCCGGCGCCGTAGAGCGCCACGAGCTTCACCGATTTGACGTATGAAGAGGCTTCAAGTTGCAGGATGCGCTGCTTCTCCGCAGGCGACGTGCTGAAGATCTGCGCCAGGAATCCAATGACCGCGCTGGGATCGGCGTTTGGGCCGGCTCGCATTTGCGACAGCACGCTGTCGACGCAGGCGGGCTGCTTGGTGCGGTAATAGCCGGTCATGCAGTTCTGGTCCGCAGCCGCGGGCGAGCACTGAATACCGAGCAGCGCGATCGCGGCGTAAAGCATTCTTTTCATGACAATTCCCGATAAATTGGGCGAATCTGTTCGATCCGGGATCGCATCAAGCGCCGTTGCCCGCAGCGAAGCGGATCGTCGCTCGCACCTGACCCGGCGACCGTTAGTCGCCGGAACAGGCCAGATCGTTCAGGCTGTGATAGATTCGTCACCTCTCTCCCCTAGAAAACCGCCATGCGCTTCCTGACGACCTTCCAGATCGCCGATTTCCTCGACACTCTGGTCAGCCTAACCGCGGCTTTCGTTTTGGGCACCCTGATCGGCGCCGAGCGGCAATACCGGCAGCGGACCGCGGGCCTGCGCACCAATGTGCTGGTCGCCGTCGGCGCGGCCGCCTTCGTCGATCTGGCTATGCACCTGAAGGCTGCCGAAGGCGCGGTGCATGTGATCGCCTATGTCGTTTCGGGGATCGGCTTCCTCGGCGCCGGCGTCATCATGAAAGAGGGCATGAACGTCCGCGGCCTCAACACCGCGGCGACGCTCTGGGGATCGGCCGGGGTCGGAGCTTGCGCCGGCGCCGACATGGTGGCCCAGGCGGCGGCGCTGACCGTGTTCGTGGTCGCCGGCAACACCTTGCTGCGTCCGCTGGTCAACGCGATCAACCGCATTCCGATCGACGAACGCGCGTCCGAGGCGACTTACTACTTCAAGCTCGCGGTCAGCGCGGAGGCGTTGCCCGACATGCGCGACCATCTGGTCGAGCGACTGGAGAATGCAAAATATCCGGTCGCTGAACTCAATGTGGTCGAGCATGGCGATGACCTGCTGGAGATCGTCGCCACGCTGGTCTCCACCGCGATCGATCCCAACGAATTGAACGCGGTCGCGGTCGATCTGCAGCGCCAGCCCGGCGTTCGCCATGCCACCTGGGAAGTCTCGACCAAGGATTAGTTTGATTCTTGCCCGGTTCCGCACGCTGCGGGGCGCGGAACAATGCGCACCGCCGGCCGTTGTCATCGCGAACAACCATGCGGTGAACGATATGTCTGCCGATCAGAACAAGCGCAGCTACCGGATTGATTTTCTCGTTGCGGCCGCGCTGGTCACGACGGGCCTCGTGATGTCCGGTCTGTCGCTGGCCGAGCTGCGCGCGCGCCCGCCGCAACAAATGGCGCAGGCCACCCAGCCGCTGCAATCGACGCCGGGTGCGGAAACCAGGCCGTCGGTGCCTGCGGAGACGACGACCGGCACCCGGCCGTCCAACGTTCCGCCCGAACCGGCGCGTCCCGATGCCGAGGCGCAGAAGTCCGGCGCCCAGCCCGCGCTGCCGCCCGCACCGGCCGAGAAAACAGCCGAACCGATCAAGCAGAAGTAACCCTCTCGTCATTCCCCGATGCGCGATTGCGCATCTGAGGGCGCGCGGAGCGCGAGCCCGGAATCCATAACCACGATCGGGAGTATGGTGTCCGGGCCTGCGCCACGTGGCGCATCCCGGAATGACGAAGAGTTCTGACGCCGATTTGACTGCGTCTGCCGGTTTTACGGTCTCGCCTGTGCCATCAAGCTCCCCCATAATCGCCCTCATCGCGCGACCGCGCCGGCGACAGATGGGGCAGGCCATGAAGATCGACGATGTAAGACGAACCGCGTATTCGATGCCGCTGACCAACCCGTCCTTCCCGCCGGGGCCCTATCGGTTCTTCAACCGCGAATATTTCATCATCACCTACCGGACCGATCCGGAAGCGCTCGCCGCCGTGGTGCCGGAGCCGCTCGAAGTCGTTGAACCCGTCGTCAAATATGAATTCATTCGTATGCCCGACTCGACCGGCTTCGGCGACTACACCGAAACCGGCCAGGTGATCCCGGTCCGTCTCAACGGCGAGGAGGGCGCCTATACCCACGCCATGTATCTCGACGATGAGGGGCCGATCGCCGGCGGCCGCGAAATCTGGGGATTTCCCAAAAAGCTTGCGAAGCCGAAGATCGAAGTCGAGAGCGATGTGCTGGTCGGCTCGCTGCATTACGGCTCGGTGCTCTGCGCCTCCGCCACTATGGGTTACAAGCACCGCCCGGTCGATCATGACGCCGTGCTGAAAGGCATGAAGGCGCCGAACTTCATTCTCAAGATCATCCCGCATGTCGACGGCACTCCGCGGATCTGCGAACTGGTCCGCTTCCAGCTCGAGGACATCACGCTGAAGGAAGCATGGAGCGGTCCGGCCGCGCTTGGCCTGTTTCCCCATGCGCTGTGCGACGTTGCCCGCCTTCCGGTGCGCGAAGTGGTTTCCGCGCTGCACTTCAAGGCGGATCTGACGCTCGGGCTAGGGTCGGTCGCGTTCGACTATATGGCGAAGTGAAGTCGCGCTATTGCGCGCCCTTGAGCGTGCATGAGGTCGAGCAGGTCGTCATCACGCCGCGCTGGCAGGAGATGCACACGGCGATGCACTGCTTCAGGTCCTTGGGATTGTAGGAGCTGTAGAGCTTGCGGGCGCAGTTATCGATCGAGCCGGTGATGTCGTTGTTGTTGTCGGGTTTGCACCCGGCCAAAACGACCGCCGATAGCATGATTGCGATAAAGACGCGCATTTCCACCGCTCCACCGGGGGCGTCGCTGCGCAGAGACACAGGACGGCTCAAGGTCCTCTGAAAAGAGGTACCTTTCAGGATGGCGCGATTTTATTAAGCGAGCGTTACGGTGGCTGGAGGCCCCTGACGCTGCGTCGCATCAGGGGTGGAACCATACCTATCGCACCAGAATGTTGCGGAACTGCCAGGGATCGGAGGTATCGATGTCTTCCGGGAACAGGCCCGGCCGGTCCGAGAGCGGGGTCCAGTCGGTGTAGTATCCCTTTACCGGCCCGAGATACGGCATCTGGATTTCCAGCAGACGATCGAAATCCATCTCGTCGGCTTCGACGATGCCTTGGTTCGGGTTTTCCAGCGCCCACACCATGCCGCCGAGCACGGCGGAGGTCACCTGCAGGCCGGTGGCGTTCTGATAGGGCGCGAGTTTGCGGGTCTCTTCAATGGAGAGCTGCGAGCCGTACCAGTAGGCATTGTTGTCATGGCCGAACAGCAGCACGCCGAGTTCGTCGATGCCGTCGACGATTTCGTTCTCATCGAGGATGTGGTGCTTTTCCTGCATCTTCGCTGCGCGGCCGAACATTTCATGCAGCGACAGCACGGCATCGTCAGCCGGATGATAGGCATAGTGGCAGGTCGGCCGATAGATCGCCGTGCCCGATGCGTCACGCACCGTGAAGTAATCGGAGATCGAGATCGACTCGTTGTGGGTGACGAGGAAGCCATACTGAGCGCCGCGGGTCGGACACCAGGTGCGCACGCGCGTGTTGGCGCCGGGCTGCATCAGGTAGATGGCGGCGCCGCAGCCCGCTTCGTGGGTACGTGCGTTCTCGGGCATCCATTTTTCATGGGTGCCCCAACCGAGCTCGGACGGCTGCACGCCTTCCGACAGGAAGCCTTCCACCGACCAGGTATTGACGAAGACGTCAGGCTCCTTCGGCGACTTGGAGCGCTGGGTGTCGCGTTCGGCGATGTGGATGCCCTTGATCCCGGCCTGGCGCATCAAGTCAGCCCATTCGCCCTTGGTCTTCGGCTTGGGGGCATTGAGCTTCAGATCAGCGGCGACATTGAGCAGCGCCTGCTTGACGAAAAACGAGACCATGCCGGGATTGGCGCCACAGCAGGAGACGGCCGTCGTCGAGCCCGCGGGGCGCGCCTTCTTGGCGGCCAGCGTCGCTTCGCGAAGGGCGTAGTTGGAGCGTGCTTCCGGGCCCTTCGAAGAATCGAAATAGAAGCCGAGCCAGGGCTCGTTGACGGTGTCGATATAAAGAGCGCCAAGTTCGTTGCAGAGCTCCATGATGTCGGTAGAGCCGGTATCGACCGAGAGATTGACGCAGAAACCCTGGCCGCCGCCTTCAGTGAGCAGCGGGGTAAGCAAGGCGCGATAATTGTCCCTGGTCACACCCTGCTGGATGAATTTCACATTGTGCTTCTCGCAATGCGCCTTGCGGCCCTCGTCCTTGGGATCGATCACGGTGATGCGCGACTTGTCGTAATCGAGATGCCGCTCGATCATCGGCAAGGTGCCTTTGCCGATGGAGCCGAAGCCGACCATGACGATGGGGCCGGTAATCTTCGCGTAGGTCTGCGAGGCGGGGCTCATGGGATGGTTTCTCCGGAAAGTGCTGGCGGACAAATGGTGAGGGGTGGATCAGGCGCTGCGGCGCTTGGCGGTCACTTCGATCTCGATCTTCATCTCGGGCCTGTAGAGGCCCGCGACCACCAGAAGCGTCGCGGCCGGGCGGATATCGCCGAGAACTTCGCCGCAGACCGCGAAATGGGCATCCGCATCCCTGAGGTCGGTGATGTAGTAGGTCGCGCGGACAATGTCGGCCATCGCGAAGCCGCCTTCTTTCAAGGCGGCCTCGATGGTCTTGAAGCAGTTCCGTGACTGGCTCGTGACATCGTCAGGCATCGTCATGGTGGTGTAGTCATAGCCGGTGGTGCCGGCGACAAAGGCGAAATCGCCGTCGATCACGGCGCGGCTGTAGCCGGCGGTCTTCTCGAACGGCGAACCGGTGGAAATGAGACGGCGGGGCATCGGAACCTCGATTTGCGGCCTGATCCGAAAATAGCTGATTTGGCGCGGTTTAAGGGCTTTTCGCCGGACCGCGCAACCCCTCTGACGTGACGGCTCAGGCCGCGTGCGGCACGGTCTGCAGAGCCTTCTTCGCGCGAGATGCCTTTGCCTTGTGCACTGGCGCGCCCGACGCCGAGATCATGCCCCACGCGCCATCGAGCGCGCCGTCGCGCAGTTCGAGGCCGAGCAGGCGGTCGCGCTCGAACGGGCCGGGCAGCGACAGCTCGCCGGTCTTTTCGGCCGAGAAGCCGAACCTGACGTAATAGGGCGCGTCGCCGAGCAGGATCACCGCGCGATGGCCACGCGCCGTCGCCGCCGCGAGCGCGTGGCCCATCAGCGCGGCCCCGACGCCGAGCTGGCGGGAGGATTCCTCAACCGCCAGCGGGCCGAGCATGAGCGCCGGGATGCCCCCGGCGCTGACGTGCCACAACCGCACGGTGCCCACCAGTTTCCCTCGTGCCACGGCCGACAAGGCAAGGCCTTCGGCGGGCGCACGTTCGTCACGCAGGCGCTGGCAGGTGCGGTTAAGGCGATTCGCGCCAAAGCAGGCATCCAGCAGCGCTTCACGCGCAACGACGTCCGAAGCCCGTTCCGCACGGATCGCGAACGGAGCGGCATTCGGGGTGAGGGCGATAGTGGTCTTCCGCAAAGCAGTCATGGCACGTCAGTCCTCACTCAACGGCAGATCACGCCGCGGAGCGTTGTCTTAAAATTCGCAAAATAGGGGGTGGGAGCCGGCGCACCGGCTCCCGGTTAGTCAGGCCTCAGTGGCCAGTTCAGATGTGGTAGGTCCGCAGCGGCGGGATGCCGTTGAACGCCACCGACGAGTAGGTCGACGTATAGGCGCCGGTGCCTTCGATCAGCAGCTTGTCGCCGATCTCGAGCGTAACCGGGAGCGGATACGGCAGCTTCTCGTACAGGACGTCGGCGCTGTCGCAAGTCGGGCCCGCGAGCACGCACGGCGTCATCTCCGCGCCGTCATGCGGGGTGCGGATGGCGTAACGGATCGACTCGTCCATCGTCTCGGCGAGACCGCCGAACTTGCCGATGTCCAGATACACCCAGCGCACCTCGTCCTCGTCGCTCTTCTTGGAAATCAGAACGACTTCGGTCTCGATGATGCCGGCATTGCCGACCATGCCGCGTCCCGGCTCGATGATGGTTTCCGGGATCTGGTTGCCGAAATGCTTGCGCAGCGCGCGGAAGATCGACCGGCCATATTGCAGGACCGGAGGAACGTCCTTGAGGTACTTGGTCGGGAATCCACCGCCCATGTTGACCATGGAGAGGTTGATCCCGCGCTCGGCGCAGTCACGAAACACCGACGAGGCCATCGACAAAGCGCGGTCCCACGCCTTCACCTTGCGCTGCTGCGAGCCGACATGGAACGAGATGCCGCACGGCTCCAGGCCCAGACGCTTGGCGAGGTCGAGCACGTCGACCGCCATTTCCGGATCGCAGCCGAACTTGCGCGACAGCGGCCACTCGGCGCCTGCGCAATCATAGAGGATGCGGCAGAACACCTTGGCGCCGGGCGCGGCGCGGGCGATCTTCTCGACTTCGGCGGCGCAGTCGACCGCGAACAGGCGAATGCCGAGCGCGAAGGCACGCGCGATGTCGCGCTCCTTCTTGATCGTGTTGCCATAGGAGACGCGGTCCGGCGTCGCACCGGCAGCCAGCGCCATTTCGATTTCGGCGACGGTTGCGGTGTCGAAGCACGAGCCCATCGAGGCCAAAAGCTGCAGCACTTCCGGCGACGGGTTTGCCTTCACCGCGTAGAACACGCGGCTGTCCGGCAACGCCTTCGCGAAGGTCTGGTAATTGTCGCGCACGACTTCGAGGTCGACCACGAGGCACGGCTCGGTGTCCTGGCCCTCGCTGCGGCGGTTGCGCAGGAATTCCTGAATACGTTCGGTCATAGCACTCTCCCAAACGGCCCAGCGACGGGGATCCGTTCAAAAAATTGATGTCGGATAAGAGCGCTCCGGCCACATCGCGCGATGGAGGCGCAACGAAGCCAAAAGACTCAGATCAGACTGTGCTGCCGTGGATTGGTTGGGAATTTCCCGCCCGCACACCTGGCAATGAAGGACAAGCCTTTTCAGTAGCCCGCGCCGGCGTTGGAATGCCGGTAGAGACCAAAAAAGCCCGATCCGTCGTTGCTTTAAGTCGCGTCCCCCGTTGAGAGCGGGGTGCGCCGGTTCGCCTCCGGCTGCCAGTCACGGTTGCAAAAGATGCAGAGACCTTCAACGGCATCTCTTGAGAGAGATGCTGGCCTCCCAGGTTTTCACCTGAGCGACCCTCGGTTCTTCATCCCTTGGCGGCTGTCCGGCCTCTTGTCCGGATACCTACCGACTGACACACGACCACAGGCACGTGCGAAATTGGGCAAGGCTGGAAATAAGGCTTTTGAATCTGTGACGCAACATTTTTTTTAGGCTGGGGACAAGTTTCCGCGCGCGTACTTACAAAATGGTTCTCGGCACGCGCTGAGCGACGTCGAGAGAAGCGCCAGCGCGGTCAAACATGAACGGCTGTTAAGATTTCCCGGGGAAATTACGGAGTGTTGTCGCGTGAAGTGCGATCACGAAAGCGGCTGTGCCGCAGTGATTTCTTGAGCTCGCGCGTCAGCTGCGTTTCCAGAACGGCTCGATGCGCTGAGCTTGGCGGATGAAGCCGACCATGATCACGACGCCGATGCCGAACATCACCGCCTGCAGGATGTGCGCGCCGGTGTCGGAGAGTCCAAGCAGGATCGCGAGGGCCCAGCCGCCGGCGAACGCCGCGCCGAACACCTCCGCGCCGATCAGGATCGCCGCCGAGATGACGGTGATGACGCTCGGCCAGATGATCTCGCTCTTGGCGCCGGAAGAAGGCTGCATGCTCATGGAAACGGATCCTGTTGGGTGGGCGCAATCTCTCCGAAAAGGCCCCCACTATCAAGCTTAAAAGGCCCAAAAATGCCGTATCGCGTGATATAGATTGACGCATCATTCAGAGCGTTTTCGAGCCGAAGCGGGATAACGGTTCGCGTGAGGGAAACGCGTCAAAAACAAGGCTGGAGCCCGAAGCGGCTTCAGCGCGAAAGCGGGATTTGTGATGTCGGAAACCCAGCAAAATGCAGCCCCTCCGGAAGCCCCGGCAAATCCGCTGCTCCGGCCGTGGCAGACGCCGTTCGAGACGCCGCCCTTTGCCGAAATTCTCCCTGAGCACTTCCTGCCGGCTTTCGAGCAGGCCTTTGCCGATCACGCCGCCGAGGTCGCCGCCATCACCCACGATCCCGCGGCGCCGGACTTCGCCAACACCATCACGGCACTGGAGCGCTCCGGCAAGCTGCTCTCCAAGGTCTCCGCCGTGTTCTACGACCTGGTGTCGGCGCACTCCAACCCGGCGATCCTGGAGATCGACAAGGAAGTGTCGCCGCGGATGGCGCGGCACTGGAATCCGATCATGATGAACGCGGTGCTGTTCGGCCGCATCGCCATGCTCCACCACAACCGCGCCACGCTCGGCCTGAGCAGCGAGGAGATCCGGCTGCTGGAACGCACCTACACCAACTTCCACCGCGCCGGCGCCGGCCTCGACGAAGCCGCCAAGGCGCGCCGGGCCGAGATCAACGAGCGGCTGGCCGAGCTTGGCACCTCGTTCAGCCACCACCTGCTCGGCGATGAGCAGGACTGGTTCATGGAGCTTGGCGAGGACGACTGCGGCGGGCTGCCCGAAGCCTTCGTCGCCGCCGCCAAGGCCGCCGCCGAGGCGCGCGGGATGCCCGGCAAGGCGATCGTGACGCTGTCGCGCTCTTCCGTGGAGCCGTTCCTGAAGAGCTCCGATCGGCGTGACCTGCGCGAGAAGGTGTTCCGTGCCTTCACCGCCCGCGGCGACAATGGCAACGCCAACGACAACAACGCCACCGTGGTGGAGATCCTCGGGCTGCGCGAGGAGGCCGCCAAGATCATGGGCTTCCCGACCTATGCCGCCTACCGCCTGGAAGATTCCATGGCCAAGACGCCCGAGGCGGTGCGCAGCCTGCTGGAGCGGGTCTGGAAGCCGGCGCGGGCCCGGGCGCTCGCCGACCGCGACGCGCTGCAGGCCATGATTGCGGAAGAGGGCGGCAATTTCGCGCTGGCGCCGTGGGACTGGCGCTACTACGCCGAAAAGCTGCGCCAGGTCCGCGCCAATTTCGACGACGCCGCGATCAAGCCGTATCTGGTGCTCGACCACATGATCGAGGCCGCCTTCGACTGCGCCACCCGCCTGTTCGGCGTCACCTTCTCGGAACGCAAGGATATCCCGGTCTGGCACCCGGACGTCCGGGTCTGGGAGGTCAAGGGCGCCGACGGCAAGCACAAGGCGCTGTTCTATGGCGACTACTTCGCCCGGCCGTCAAAGCGCTCCGGCGCCTGGATGACCTCGCTGCGCGACCAGCAGAAGCTCGACGGCGAGATCGCCCCGCTGGTGATCAATGTCTGCAATTTCGCCAAGGGCGCCGACGGCGAGCCGTCGCTGCTGTCGCCGGACGACGCGCGGACCCTGTTCCACGAGTTCGGCCACGGCCTGCACGGCATGCTGTCCAACGTGAACTATCCCTCGCTGTCCGGCACCTCTGTTTTCACCGACTTCGTCGAGCTGCCCTCGCAGCTCTACGAGCACTGGCAGGAGCAGCCGCAGGTGCTGCGGCAGTTCGCAAAACACTACCAGACCGGCGAGCCGCTGCCGGACGAACTGCTCACCCGCTTCCTGGCCGCGCGCAAATTCAACCAGGGCTTTGCCACCGTGGAGTTCGTCTCCTCGGCGCTGATCGACCTCGAATTCCACACCCAGCCGGCCTCGGCCAGCCGCGACGTCGGCGCGTTCGAGAAGGCGGAGCTGGAGAAAATCGGCATGCCCGCCGAGATCGCGCTGCGGCACCGGCCCACGCAATTCGGCCATATCTTCTCCGGCGACCATTATGCGTCGGGTTATTACAGCTACATGTGGTCGGAGGTGATGGACGCCGACGCGTTTGGCGCCTTCGAGGAGGCCGGCGACATCTTCGACCCCGCCACCGCAAAACGCCTGCACGACGACATCTACTCGTCCGGCGGCTCGCGCGACCCCGAGGATGCCTATGTCGCGTTCCGGGGCCGGGAGCCGGAGCCCGACGCGCTGCTGCGCCGCCGGGGCCTGCTCGAAACGCCGGAGGCGGCGTGAGTTCCTCGTCGTCCCTGCGGACGCAGGGACCCATAACCACTGATGTCCGTTGTGAAGGAACGCCTTTGCCACACTGCCAAAAAGAGACGACACGGCGTATGG
This sequence comes from Bradyrhizobium sp. AUGA SZCCT0177, assembly GCF_018130125.1. Lineage (NCBI taxonomy): Bacteria > Pseudomonadati > Pseudomonadota > Alphaproteobacteria > Hyphomicrobiales > Nitrobacteraceae > Bradyrhizobium > Bradyrhizobium sp. AUGA SZCCT0177. The sequence goes on from NZ_JAFCMA010000057.1 coordinate 25,547, forward strand.
GTCCCTGCGTTCGCAGGGACGACGTCTTGCGCGTGCTGTTCGGAATGTTGGGCTTGATCGTCGCGTCGCTGCTCGGCGTTGCCCCAGCCCAGGCACATCCGCATGTCTGGATCACCGCCAAGAGCGAGGTGGTCTACGCGCCTGACGGCTCGATCTCAGGCGTGCGCCACGCCTGGACCTTCGACGACATGTTCTCGACCTATGCGCTGCAGGGCATCGAGACCAAGACCAAGGGCGTCTACAGCCGTGAGGAGCTGGCGCCGCTGGCGCAGACCAACATCGAGTCGCTGAAGGAATTCGGCTACTTCACCTTCGCCAGGGCCGACGGCAAGAAGGAGAGATTTGTGGAGCCGGTCGACTACTACCTCGAATTCAAGAACGACGCGCTGACGCTGCATTTCATGCTGCCCGCCAAGACGCCGTTCAAGGCCAAACAGGCCGCGCTGGAAGTGTTCGATCCCGCCTACTTCATCGATTTCAAGTTCGAGGAGAAGGACCCGATCAAGCTGGTCGGCGCGCCCGCCGACTGCAAGCTGCAGTTTCTCAGGCCCAATGACGGCACCGCCAATGCCCAGCGGCTCAACGAAAACAATTTCATGAACGGCGACAATTCCAACTATGGCGCCATGTACGCCAACAAGATTCTGGTGGATTGCCCGTGAGGCGCTTCACCCACGCGCTCCTGATCGGGATCGTCGTACTCGCCGCCATTGTCGCGGTCGACGGCGCCTTGCACGTCCTGCTGGCGCAAAACCCGTTCGGCGGCCCGCGGCCGGCCAAAGCCCCTGAGCCGCAGGTCGGCGGCATCGTCGGCTGGCTCCTGGCCAAGCAATCGGAATTTTATCGCGAGATGTCGGCGACCATACGCGCCGCCAAGTCCGACGGCTCGGCGGTCTGGACGCTGCTGGCGATCTCGTTTGCGTACGGGATATTCCACGCCGCCGGTCCCGGCCACGGCAAGGCCGTGATCTCATCCTATCTGGTCGCCAACCATGAGACCGCGCGGCGCGGCATCGTGCTGTCGTTTGCATCCGCGATGCTGCAGGCGCTGGTCGCCGTGCTGATTGTCGGCATCTGCGCCTGGCTGCTGAACGCCACCGCCAAGACGATGTGCGGGGCGGAGAAGGTGATCGAGATCGCGAGCTACGCTTTGATCGCGGCGTTCGGCGCCCGGCTGGTCTGGACCAAGGGCGGCGGTTTTATGCGCGCGCTGCAGGCCAAGCCAGTGCCCGCGATGGCCACCGCCACGGCTGCGGCCAGCCATCAACACAATCATGGCCACGATCACCATCACCACGATCACCACCATGAACATCATCACCATGCCCACGCGCACGCTGACGCCCATGCGCACGGTCATGCCCACGCGCACGCTCATGCTGACGCTCATTCTCACGCAGACGACCACGTCCATGACGAGCATTGCGGCCATTCCCACGGCCCGACGCCGGACCAGCTCGCCGGTCCCGGCGGTTGGCAGCGTGGCCTCGGCGCCATCTTCGCCGTCGGCCTGCGGCCCTGTTCGGGCGCAATCCTGGTTCTGGTGTTCGCGCTGGCGCAGGGCCTGTTCTGGGCCGGCATCGCCGCGACCTTCGTGATGGGCCTTGGCACCGCGATCACGGTCGCGACCATCGCCATCGTCGCGGTGTCCGCGCGAGGTCTCGCCGAGCGCCTCAGCGCCGGCCGCGAAGGCGGCGGCGCGCTGATCATGCGCGGCATCGAATTCGGCGCGGCGGGCCTCGTGCTGCTGTTCGGCCTCGGCCTCTTGTTCGGTTATCTCGCCGCCGAGCGGGTGACGTGCCTGTGACCCGTTGGCTCATGCGGGCTACTTGCTTGAATCGATAGAGGGGCATGCGCCGCATCCTGCTGATCAATCCGAACAGTTCGGCGGCGACCACCGCCATGATGGTCGGCATCGCGCAAGCGGCTGCGGCCGGCGCGTGTGAAATTGCCGGCGCGACGGCGCGACGCGCACCGCCGATGATTGTCGAGCCCGATGCGCTTGCCGCCGCGGCCGACGAAGTCGTCGAGATAGCCGTCTCGAACGATGGCAAGTACGATGGTTTTATCGTCGCGGCGTTCGGCGATCCGGGCCTTGCGGAAGTCCGGGAACGATGCCGGACGCCGGCGGTCGGCATCGCTGAATCGGCATTTCGCGAAGCGTCAGCCGGCGGGCGGTTTGGGATCGCCACGACGACGCCGGCATTGAAGGCTGCCATTGATCAGCGCGTCGCCTTGCTGGGGCTGTCGGCGCAGTACACCGGCCTTCGGCTAACGTCCGTGGACCCCTCGGAGTTGGTCAAGGACAAGGATCGCCTGCGCGACGCGCTGGCCGATGTCGTGCGTCACTGCATTAACGATGACGGCGCAGAAGCCGTCATTATCGGCGGCGGCCCGCTGGGCGAGGCTGCGCGCGAACTGAAGTCAATGTTCTCTGTCCCGATCATCGCGCCCATTTCCGCAGCGATACGGTCAATTCTTGCGATTCTGGCGCCGAAGTAATGGCGGCGCTACGCGGCGTAATTGGCTCATGCCGGATCATGCTCGCGCTCCTGCGTTGGGCGGAGAGAAGAGATTAGAAGGTTAACGGCCAGGAGCAATGCTGGCGCGAAACCGAAAGACGTGGAACCAGCTGCCCGGATTTGCTACTATGCTGCTATGGAACGCGACGAAGCCATTAGCCGGTTGCGGCGGCACGAAGCCGATTTGAAGCGGCTTGGCGTCGAACATCTTTACATGTTCGGCTCGACGGCGCGCGGCGAGGCTAACCATGATTCCGACGTGGACCTCTTTTTCGACTATCAAAAGGGCAAGCTCGGCGTGTACGAACTGATGGACGTGAAGGAATACGCCGCCAGCATTCTCGGTCGGAAGACAGATATCATGACGCGCGACAGCCTGCACAAGGCGCTGCGGGAAGCGATAGAAGCAACAGCCGTCCGCGTGTTTTAGTGGTGGCACGTTCGCTCATCCCCCGCTTAACGGACATCATCGAGGCGATCGAGCGCGTCAATGGCGTATTGGCGAATGTGTCGCTCGAAGCATTCGAAAACGATTGGCAGCGACAATGGCTCGTCGAGCGCGGTGTGGAGATCATTTCCGAAGCCAGTCGTCATCTTACGGATGACCTGAAGGCGCGCAATCCGGAGATCCCATGGCAGAAAGTTGCGGGGATCGGCAACGTATTGCGCCACGACTACGAGAGTATCGCCGCACCCGTCCTCTGGAAGCTGGTTCAAGCTGATTTGCCGGCATTGGAAAAAGCCTGCCGCTCCGAGCTCGCCGCGGAAGAACGGCGGCTTTCCGGGAAATGATCAAATGTCACGCGAGCAGTTCTGGTTCTTCCACCCGTTTCGGGTGCGCTATTCCGAAATCGACGGTCAGGGCGTTGTGTTCAACGCGCATTATTTGACCTATTTCGACACCACCATCACCGAATATTTTCGCGCGCTCGGCTACGACCAGTATGCCGACTCCCGAAAGACCGGCATCGACTTCCACGTCGTCAAATCGCTGATCGAATACAAGGCGCCGGTGCTGTTCGATTGGGAACTGGACGTCGGCGCGCGGGTGGCGCGGATCGGCAATTCAAGCCTTACCTTCGAGCTCGCGATCTTTCAGAAGGACGGCCATGAGGCGCTGGTGACCGGCGAGATCGTCTGGGTCTATACCGACCAGAAATCCCATCGGCCGGTCCCGATCGCGCAATCGATCCGCAATTTCATCGCGACGCGGGAGCGGCATCTGGGCTAGAGCTTCGGTTCTGTTGGAATCAGAACCGAAGCTCTGGACTCTTGTTTTGACGCGTTTTCTTCACGCGACCGATGCCCACCCCCGGATCAAATCCGAGAGCATGCTTCGCTCGAAAACGCTTCTAGAGCGAATTGAGGATGATGAGCCCGATCGCCAGGATGAGCAGAACCCACCATATCTGGACGGCGATGGCTACGAAGCCGAGGACGGCCGCGATACCTGCCAGCAGCTTTCCTTCCTTCATGATGATCGCGACGACAGCGAAAGAGATGGCGATCACGCCGAGCGCGGCCGCCCCCGTTGAGAGTATCTCGTTCCAGGTCGCCTGACCGACGAGCCCGGAAAGATAGATCCCCGGCACCAATTGCGTCAGCGCCGAGACCAGCAGCGCCAACAGGCCTGTCACGCTGCCGATAATGCTGAACCGGCGGGATTGTACGGCACTATCCATCACAGTATCCATCACATGAAATCTCCCGCGCCGCCTTGGAGCGAGCCGCGCTTGTGCCTTGGTGTGATACAGCCGCTTGAAGGTTCAAACTGAGCCGCCTGACCCCGGACAGGCAAGCAAAGCTGCGGCAATTTGGCCCGACGGGCAAATCAGTTCTGGTTTTCGGAAAACGTGTCAAGCCCCAGAATGAAAAATATTTCGCGTTCCCAGAAAGCAAATCAGGTGCATATCTTTGCCCATCCCGTCCCACTCAGAGGGCGTCGGCCGTCGTCACGGACGTTGGGCGGGTTGCGGTGGACGCTGGTTTACGCCTCGACGACGGCGTGGATAAGCGTACGGCAAAACCGTGTGGTCCTGGCAC
>NZ_JAFCMA010000058.1:0-29432 GCF_018130125.1 Bradyrhizobium sp. AUGA SZCCT0177
TGCGACGTCGCTGTTTCATGTCCACACTCCATCTTTGCTAAAAGATTAGAGTGTTGCGCTGACCAATTGAGCCCGCCCTCATTTTCAGACCTCGCTTCACACAAGTGCGAAGTCTGCGTCAAACCCATTAAACGGACATCGTCAGGCAGTGCTTCCACGTCCGGAAAGTGCCAAGCGGACCAACGGCCGGCCCCGAAGCTACTTCGGATTGCGCGGGAACGGGATAAACCCGTCCCGGTTCGGCATTCTCACCTTGGGCAGCGACTGCGCATCGATCACATCGTTCGACCCGACGATCCCGTTGAGATCGAGGATATAGGCCGTTACCGCGTAGACTTCGTCCGCGGTAAGCGATTTCGACTCTTGGAATGGCATTGCGCGACGTACATAGTCGAACAGTGTTGTTGCGTAGGGCCAGTAACTTCCCACAGTCTTTATCGGTGTTTTGTCCGGTGCCAGTGTGCCCATGCCGCCGACGAGCGCTCCAGCGAGCACGACACTAGGCCCGATTCCCCTATCGCCGTGACAAGCCTGGCATTTCGCTACGTAGATGGCTTCTCCCTCGATGGCGGTGCCACGACCAGGCGGCAGACCTGCGCCATCCGGTCCGATGCTGATGTCCCACGCTGCGATGTCGGCGGGCTCGATCGATTGCCCGAACTGCGGGGATTGGGCCAGAGCGGCCGATCCGCTAGTCAGCACAGATACGCAGACTGCAACGGATTTAGACGTAAACATTGCTAGCCTCCCCCTTCTCGTCGATGCGCCAGCTTGCGATGGCGTTGTAGTGGTAGACCCCACGCAAGCCGCGCTCGTCGCCGAACTGCGCGCGCGTTGGCTGCATCATGCCCGTGTCGTCGGTGGCGCGACTCTGCAGCACGGCGGGACCGCCGTTCCATTGCCATGCTGCGCGGAAGCGCACCGGCGCCTTTGGCAGGATCGGGCCCTGCAAAGCAGCCGGCGCCCAGCTTCGTCCGCCGTCGGCCGACACGTCGACTTGTCGGATGCTGCCGTTGCCCGACCAAGCCTGCCCGGAAATCTCGTAAAATCCCGGTCCCCTCAGCGTGAGTCCCGGCGACGGACGCGTGATAACGGATTTCACTTCCATCGGGAATACGAACTGCCAGGCCTTTTCATCCTTGAGCAGGATCGTGTATTTCGATGTTTCGTCTTTGGTCATCGCGGGGTCGGCAGTCAACTTGAGCCGGCGCAGCCACTTCACGTTCATGTTGCCTTCGAACCCAGGCAGCAGCAACCGCACCGGATAGCCATTCGAAGGCCGCACTCGCTCGCCGTTCTGATAGAGACAGAGCAGCGCATCATCCATCGCCTTGGCGAGTGGGATGCTGCGGCTCATGGCGGCAGCATCTGCGCCCTCGGCGATCACCCAGCGCGCCTGAGGTTCGATGCCAGCTTCATCGAGCAACGTGGAGAGCCGCACGCCGGTCCATTCCGAGCAACCCAGCAGGCCGTGAATAGCCGCCACATTGAGCGGCTGCGCCTGAGGCGCGTTGAGCGCCTGGCTGTTGCCGCCACACTCGATGAAGGCGATGCGCGATTGCATCGGATAGCGCGACAGCGCTTCGACCGTAAACACAAGCGGGCGCTTCACAAGTCCATGGATCACCAGTCGGTGTTGATCGGGATCGATTTCTGGGACGCCGGAATGGCTACGCTCGAAATGCAGCCCGGATGGCGTGATCATTCCTTCGAGCATATGCAGCGGCGTGCGTGACGCGCCGACACCGGCCGGGTTGGGGGGCGGCGGAAAGACTTTGATGACCTTGCTCTCGAACGGTGAAGGCTGGCCGTAGCCCCCAAATCCCGGACCCGGCACCTTCATCCATGGCTGCACCGTAAGCGGTTCTGCCGATCCGCGGGACAGGCCCGCGCTGGTCGCACCGGCAACGAGCGCGCCTTCAAGAAAGATGCGGCGGCTTAGAATTCCATTGCCCGCCGCCGGATCGCCTGGTTCGGGATGAGTTTTTCCAACCATGAGCAGCCCTCCCTCGTTGCGGTCAAATTAAGCATTTCGCCTGCCCATGCGCACGGCGAATGCTCGGTGATAAACCAGCAAAAAAAAGATGGTCGGTTTTATTGAGCGTGCGATGCCCGCCGACGGCATTCCCCGGTGCCAATCGTCTCGAAGACGGAGACGTCGGCCCGTCCCGTCTCGAAAAACAGCTTTAAAGAAGATTACAGGATCCCACGCCCATCCAAAAGACCTTCATATTGGCTACGATGTCGCACAAACAATGCAGTCAAAGCCAATGGTCCCATGTCCGTGATGGGTCATTCGCGTCGGTTTTAGCCGGACCACGGCACTTCCGGTCTACCCCGGTGAACGGACATTCTCAGGATAGGCAGGCATGTCTCAAAGGTGCCAAGACCGGACATTATGGTTGCGGCCTGCTCAATCATTCGCTGGTGCGACGAGAAGGGAACGGCCGAACAAGCGACGCGTCACTCTGGCAGTCCTGCTCTGCGTAGGCCATCGAAATAACTCTGAGGCCATTTACCGCTACGAGACAGGAGATCAGATATTCGAAAACTGGGTTCAATTTCAAGTATCTGAGCCACTATTCTCTTGGCTTCTGCATCTCGCCCAAGGTGCGCTAGAGCAGCCGCGAGGCATCGATTGGCCAACCCGAATGTTTTGTTCTTACGAAGGGCTTTCATGGCCACGGCGACCGCCTCATCGAAGCGGCGAAGATCGATGAACGCAACACCTAGCATTGAATAGGTTACGAAAAGCGTTGGATCGAGCGGATTCAGCCGTATGCTGCGTTCAAAACTACATACCGCCTCTTGAGCCTGTCCTACATATACGCAGGTCACGCCTCTAAAACCCCACGCCGTGGCTGAGTTAACATTAAGAGCTACGGCTCGATCGACCATCTCTATCGCAGTGTCGAAATCACCTGACACGTAAGCTTTTGCGAGTCCAACGCAGGCCAGCGTATCTGAGTCATGCTCGTCGATACTAAGCACTAACTGGGCAAGCCGTGCCGCCTCCTTGAGATCCGACTGTGGATCAATAGCCCATCTTTGCATGAGGTTGATGGTGTGACAGACGGTGGCCAATGAGGCCGCGCGGCTGTAACGAGGATCAATCTCCAACGCGCGATAGAGCAGCCGAAGGGCTTCCTTCACCTCTTCACGATTCATCGCATAATAGTGAGCTGTCGCCCGAAGATACAGATCATAGGCGCTCAAGCTGTTCGGACGCCGCGCAGCCAGATCAATTTCAGCTTGCTGCAATTTCGGCTGAATGGCTGAGACGACTTTCACCGTTATCTCATCCTGTAAGGCAAAAATGTCGTTCAAATTGCCATCAAATCGATCTGCCCAAACATGCGCACCGGTCGTTGCATCGATCAATTGGCAGGCGATGCGAATTTTTCCCGTGGCCTTGCGCACGCTACCCTCTAACACGTAGCGGACACCAAGCTCGCGCCCGACCTGTTTGATGTCGACCGCCTGGCCCTTGTAGGTGAAGCTCGAATGACGCGCGATGACGAACAGCAACCGAAACCGCGAGAGGGCTGTGGTGATATCGTCGACTATGCCGTCCGCGAAATATTCCTGTTCCACATCGCCGCTCATGTTCTCAAACGGTAGCACGGCAATGGAGGGTTTATCGGGAAGCGCAAGAGCGGGTTTGGGCGATTCTTGGGGGTGTTCGGCGACTTCCGGGCCTCCGGGCTTCTGCACTTCCTGCACTGTGCCAACGAACCGGAAACCTTTGCGCGGCAGTGTCTTGATCAGGCGCTGTTCCTCACCGGAATCGCCGATTGCATTTCGCGCGCCATTCAGGCGGGTCGTGAGTGCCGTTTCGGAGACAATACGCCCGTTCCAGATGGCCTCGATCAGGTCATCCTTGCTGACGACACGCTCCCTGTTGCGGATCAGGTAGTCCAGCAAGTCGAAGACCTGCGGCGGGATAGCAACCTGTTCAGAGCCGCGAAGAAGCTCGCGGCGGTCGGTGTCCAAAGCGCAGTTCTCGAAGAGGTAACGCAAACTGCCGTCCCCCAAGCAGCCGCCGAACGTCGGGGCACCAACACGCCGGTAAGGCAAAGATTAAGCTGCCGGTGACGAAAATGTAAGGAGCAAGTAAAGCGCGCCAGCTCATGCCTTGGCATCCTCTGGGCCGATACAACACCCGAGGAGAGACCGCCATGAGCACGATGACCATATTAGGACAGCCCTCTGTGTCGACCCGGCAAGTCCCCGGCTTCATAAGGCGATGCTGGAGTGCGCTTCAGGAACGACGTAAACGCGAGCAGGTGCGGGCCGCCTTGTACGCCCTGAACGGCCGCGACCTGCACGATATCGGCATTGCCTATAGCGATATCGAGTACGTGGCCTCGAATCCGAACCTCGACCCGCGATGTATCTGACGCGGCGCGATGTCGCACTCCTGACCCACACCCGGGCTGGTGATCCCTGCTGTGAGTTAAAGCTGACTTCAGCCAGACCCCGGCCGCGTTAAAGCAGACATTGGAGGGACATTCCCGGAGGTCCGGTTAGTGCCACGAGCGGGCTTGGCAAAGCTGCTAGTGAGTCGGACTGGCTTCGCTAGGCTAACGCCGATACAAGCCACAGCCCGACATGCAGGCCGCGCCCATCTGCTCCAATATTTGCGGCGAGCGCGTTGCGAACCGCTTCTGTGGCCCGTATCCGTTGCTCGCCCGAGGCATTTTCGAGGAGCGCAGGCAACGGGCCAGCCTGCGTGATGAATGCCATGCTTTGCGTGGTGTCCTTGCCGTGGATCGGCACGTTGGTCGCCTTGAGTGCCACCTCGCGAAACCCAGCCTCAGTCAGGATGCCACCTAGGCGCTCCTCGCGCCCCAGCGAAAACATCCCCGGTGCCAATGGGTCCACCGGCGGCTGAGGCGGCACATGGAGCCGTGCAGCCTCGATCGGCACACGAAACCACGGACTCTCCGGCATGGTCCGAAAACAGACGAACACCAGCCGACCGCCTGCCTTCATGCCGCTACGGATATTAGTGAAGGCCCTGATAGGGTCATCGAAGAACATCACGCCGAATCGCGAATAAACTAGATCCGCCCAACTCGGTTCGAAGGCGTAGTTCGTCGCGTCGGCCAATGCGCAGGCTGTGTTGCTAAGTGTCGCTTCGGCAGCACGGTGTTTGGCGAAGTCGAGCATCGGACCCGAGACGTCGACGCCCAACACAGCGCCTGATGGTCCTACAACTTTAGCAAAGGCCAACAGTGTGTCACCGGTGCCGCATCCGATATCGATCACATGCTCGCCCAGCTTCGCTGCCGCAGCATCTAAGCTGACGCTCGTGACGGACGTGAAGACGTCACTGATTACGGCTTGCTGCGAAACCCATGCGTGACCCATGGTGCTGTTCCAAAACTCTGCTCCACGGGGGTTAGGCGTAGGTGCTGGCATTTGGCGAATGTCCTATAGTTCTAACAAGGCTGATGGAGTTATCCTCACAGGCTGCACGATATCTCAGATCGGACGCAAGGCTGAACTGTCCGCAACGGGTCATTTTCGGAAATCGACCCGCGTGCGTCCTTTGGTCCCCAGACAGCAGACGTCGCCGAGAAGTGCCAAAAGCTGCCATCGGTCAACCGCTACATTCCCTACTCGTCATGCACCAGCCTTCCAATCCAGTTTGCCTCGCGCATTCACGGTCTCATAGAGCGGACCGCGAGCGAATGCTTTGCCAAAGCGATCTTCGCGTCCAACGTATATGAACGCCTTGGTCGGCAGGCGCTCGCCGCTGGCGATTGGTAACGTGACGTCGATCAGCTTACGGTCATAAGAACTGCCTTCGCGCTCAAGTTGGTCGAGCCGGGCAAGGGTTTCGTCATCGACATGGTAGATTTCGCCGCAGACCGGCTGGCCGTTCGGATCATCAAGGATCACGGGAAACATGCCGGAAGGGTGAAGCATCGTAAGCATTCGGTAGGTGCTGATCGTGGCAACGTCATCGAAGAACTCCCTGACGGTCGCAAGCATCGGATGGTTTGAGTAACCTCGTTTGAGGGTGCCGTAGACAAATACACGGTGCGTCATTGGGGTCATGGCTGGTTCTCTTCGCGGTGCGTTAGCTGACGTTGCGCCCAAAGTCTCTCCTACGCACGCTTTTTTCAGTATCGGACCGCGGACCCCTGTTAGGATGCGACCAAGGGGCAGTCATCCAGGGATACGACAATTCGAAGGAGATCATTGATGGCCGAGCGGGAAATCCGCTTCGACGACGGGGCTGCCTACGAGCAAATGATGGGGATCTGGAGCCGGATCGCAGGCGGCATTTTTCTCAATTGGCTCGCTCCGCGCTCGGGCTTGAGCTGGATCGACGTTGGATGTGGCAACGGTGCTTTCACGGAGTTGATTGTCGCAGGCTGCGCTCCTGCTGAGGTCCACGGTATCGATCCATCCGAGGGGCAACTCGCTTTTGCCCGCACGCGGCTCGCAGCGGACGTAGCTCGGTTTCATCAGGGTGATGCCATGGCTCTTCCTTTTCCCAACGACAGTTTCGACGCAGCCGTTATGGCGCTGGTGATCTTCTTCGTCCCCGATCCGACCAAAGGCGTCGCTGAGATGACGCGGGTGGTACGACCGGGCGGCATCGTCTCGGCTTATGCTTGGGACATTCCGGGTGGCGGACTTCCCAATGCACCGATTCAAGCTGAGATGCGCGCCATGGGTATCAAGCCAGTGCTCCCGCCGAGTGCCAACGTGGCGCGAATAGATGCTCTGCAGGAATTATGGACGCGCGCAGGTCTGGAAGCGGTAGGGACACATGAGGTCGCTGTTCAACGAGACTTTGATAGCTTCGACGACTTCTGGACGAGCTGTTTGCTCGGAGGCGGTATCGGCCCGGTAATCGCCGCGATGCCGTCCGGTGATGTGGAATTGCTTAAAACGCGGGTTCGCTCGCGCCTGCCGGCAGATGCGGTTGGGCGTGTTACAGCCAATGCGCACGCGAACGCGGTAAGAGGTCGTATGCCAATGTGATACGTCCGTTGTGGGTCAATCGCGCCACTTTCCCCGCGCGTCAGTTACTTCGGGGTCTTCACCGGCAAGCGGACATTCCCCGGGTTTATCGGCATGTCTTAAAGTGCCAAACTCGGACTTATGCGCCGCAGGGCAGCGGCCTCCCGAGCCGCCGCCGTTTCGACGCAGGTACCACCCGTCTTTGTGGAGGGGTTTCTCCTTTGATTTAGAGTGACTGGAGTGCCTCTTTAAATCCCTTGAGCGCATCCGCCTGCTTTTTGTTCTCCAGGGCCCTGACCTTGTTGCCGCCAGACACCGCATCGAGCTCCTCGGAGGACAACTCGTGCAGCTTCAGAGCTTCGCTCTTTGCATTGATTGCATTTGCAGTCATCACAGTTCTCCTTTGATTTAGCCCAGCGCGATCATCCAACGCTGGTACGGCCACATTTAGCGTCATCCCTTCTCGTCGCGATGTGACGGCGGTCACAGAACGCTGATTTAACCGGGGCGCTCGCCTGTAAGCTGTGCGTGGCAGCGAAATCTTCCCGCTTACGTCGGCTTGGGGTCAAAGGCTACAGGTCGTCTGCGGCCAGGTCCTGTGTGAAGTCCGCTTCGACCCGAAATCCGACCTGATTCCGACGCCTGATCCAGTGGCACATGCTTCTCGCCTTCTGTAACCAAGCCGAGGAGTACGGCCATGCAGGATCAAGTGAACGCCACCCCTGAGCCAAAGCGGGTGCCGTGGAACAAGGGAAAGCTCACCGGGGCAAAGCCACCGCTGCGACCCAAACACGTCTGGTCGATCCGGACGAAGCTCCAGATCGAAGGCCGCGCTCGCGACCTCGCCATGTTCAACCTGGCAATCGACAGCAAGCTTCGCGGCTGTGATGTCGTCGCCATCCGCGTCGAGGATGTAGCCGCGGGCGGATACACAGCGGATCGCGCAACGGTGCGGCAGAAGAAAACCGGGCGGCCGGTCAGGTTTGAATTGAGCGAGCAAACCCGCCAAGCAGTCGATGACTATCTAAAATCCACCGGTAAACGGCCCGGAGCGTTCTTATTCACCGGCCGTCGCGGCCCTGACCGCAGTATGACAACCCGTCAGTATGCGCGGCTCGTATCGGACTGGATCGGAAGCGTCGGGCTGGATCCCCGACTGTTTGGCACGCACTCACTGCGACGCACAAAAGCGACCCTGATCTATCGACGGACCGGCAATCTCAGGGCTGTCCAGCTCTTGCTCGGGCACACCAAGATCGAAAGCACGGTGAGATATCTCGGCATTGAGGTCGATGACGCGCTGGCAATAGCGGAACAAGTGGATGTCTGAAATACCCGGGCAGAGCGGACATGCTCTGCCCGCCCTTCGACAGCCGGTTCGTGCCAAACTCGGAAATGTCACCCTTGCGAGCTTAGGCCGCTGTTCCTTCAGCAACCGACGTCGGCTCGGGCTTTGTCAATTGGCGCTCCGGTGGACTACAGCATATTAACGCGCTGACTAGCGGCTTCAGCATTGGCAGAGGCGCCCCCAACAGGTACCATTTGAGAAGTGTGCCAATCCGCTGCTAGACCTTGGGTGGCAACTGTACGGCACCGACAGCTGGCCAAGTCGCGAGGTCCGTCATGGCTGCACCCGTTACACATTACGTCAAGAGCGACGATGTTCATATCGCCTATCAGGTTGTAGGCAATGGACCGCAAGACTTACTATTCGCCCCGGGATTTGTGTCACACGTCGAGGCGTTGTGGCAGGCGCCAGCGCGCAGCGCTTTTTTCCGTCGCCTCGCATCATTCTCTCGTCTTATCCTCTTCGACAAGCGCGGCACCGGAATGTCGGATCGGGGATCGCAGATCTTTACGCTTGAGCAGCGTATGCACGACGTGAGTGCGATTCTGGACGAAGTCGGGTCAGATCGAGCAGCTTTGTTTGGCGTGTCTGAGGGAGGGCCAATGTCCCTGCTTTACGCCGCCACATATCCCGAACGCACATCTGCGCTGATCTTATATGGCACGTATGCGAAGCATAGCTGGGCGGTCGACTATCCGTGCGGCTGGACCGACGAACGATGGGACCGTTTCTTCGAAAATCTCGAACGTAATTGGGGCACACCACAAGGAATCAGTCTCGAGATGTGGGCCCCGAGTCTTGCTCACGATCCGAGTATCGCTGAAGGCGTGGCTTCTTACTTTCGGACGGCAGCGAGCCCCGGAGCAGCCGTTGCGATCATGAAGATGAATCGCGAAATCGATGTCCGGCATATTCTGCCGGCGATCAGGGCTCCGACGCTGATTTTGCACCGCGATGGAGACCGGGTCATAGATATAGAGAGCGCGCGTAGAATGGCTCAAGGCATCGCGGGAGCCCAGTTGATCGAGCTACCGGGCATTGACCACCTCTACACGGTTAATGGGGAGACAATCCTCGACCGCGTCGAGCAGTTCTTGACGGGCAAGTGCCATTGGCAGGACCGGGAGCGGGTGCTCACTACGGTTCTTTTCGCGGACATCGTGGGATCCACTGAACGGGCTATCGCGCTCGGCGATCATTCGTGGCGCGAGTTGCTTGCCGCGTTCCATGCAAGAGTTCAGGAGATGCTTCGGAATTTTGGCGGACGCGAAGTTAGTACTGCGGGGGACGGTTTCCTTGCGGCTTTTGATAGCCCGGCACGAGCCGTCCGCTGCGCGGGTGCGATCCGCGAGGTCGTGCGTTCGCTCAACCTCGAAGTCCGCTGCGGACTGCATACCGGGGAATGCGAGGTCGTAGGTGAAGACCTGGCCGGCATCGCAGTGCACATCGGTGCTCGCGTAGCGGCACAGGCGGCCCCTGGCGAAGTGCTCGTTTCCCAGACCGTTCGAGACCTTGTGGCTGGCTCCGGATTAAGGTTCGCGGATCGCGGCGCACACGCATTGAAGGGTATTCCCAGCGAGTGGCGCTTGTTTCAAGCAATTGTGGAGTGAGTCCGCACTTAGGCTCGTGGACCTCGACTGGCAACAGTTCGGATCACACTCAGATGAGTGCGGCGTTTCGCTGCATGATGCGGGTCAAACTGAGAAGTCCGGGTGCACGACGGGGGAAGTCGGCTTTACCCTCAAGAACGGACGTGGGCAGCCGACTTGTCAGGTCCGAAAAGTGCCAACAGCGGCCATGGGAAGGCAACGACACGAAGACTTCTCAAAGAAAGATAGATAGTCATTCGCAACGAAAGCTTCCGGCATCTTTGATTTCTCCCGTTCCCGAGTACGTTGCCTTCTTTGGAAACGCGCATAACGGGCGCGTCCACAAAACCTTGCCATCCTTGTCGGTCTTGGTTGCAAGCATGCTATCCGGTGCAACACCGTCTTCCGCCCATTTTTCAAGCGCACTTAGCGGATCGAACCCCGCCTCGGTGATGCCCGGACCGGCTTGCGCGGGAATACCACAGTGATCCATGCCCGGAATCATGAAAAGGCGAAAGTGGTCAGCAACGCTTCCGCCTGCGGCCTTCTCGGCGGTCGCGTAATAGTCGAGCGTGTTTTGCGGCGTGACGATCGGATCGGCGAGCCCGTGATACATCAACAGCTTGCCGCCACGCGCCTTAAACCTCGATAGATCAGGGTTCATTGCATTGTAGATCGCAGCCATGAAAGCGAGACGCGGCGGATCCTTTTCGAAATCGAAATCGGCGGCACGGTAGCGCTCGCCTGGATCGTCCTGAAACGCCATGTAGCGCAGGAAGTCGAGACCAAAGCTGTAGATCAACTTGCCCCCGGCAGGCTCAAGCCCTGTCACCCACAAAGGCCAGTAGGGTTCCGAGCCCTTCGGCAGACCGCCCGGGTACAACTGCTCGCCTCGGGAGTTCTTGGGGCCAGCGTACCACTTCTCGAGGACCGCCGCTTCGGCCGCGCTCAGGCATTCCGAGTTCTGCCCTGCCTTGCAGATCAGACTCGCGGGTTTGAAGGTGCATGCGGCAGGATCGACGACGAGACCGGTTGCATCGCCGCACTGGTTAGCGACCGCGTCACGGATCAACGGAACCTTGGCTTTGGTCAGAATATCCTTGCCGTCGGGGCCTGTGTTGGCTTGCACCAGCCAGGCAAAGTGCGTCGCAACGAGGCCGGTGTAATCGAGCGCCGGAGCGCCGCTAATGATCCCGTCAAAATCGTCAGGATAGCGTTGGGCTTCCAGCGCCGCCATTCGACCGCCGGTCGAGCAGCCGGCGAAATAGGACTTCTTTTGCGGTTCGTCATAGAAGGCGCGGATAATCGCCTTTGTAACTTTCGCCGTCTCTGTAACGGCGCGGCTGCCCCAGTCGATCTCGGCAATACGATTGTTGTAAGCCCAGCGTCCGTCCAGCACTGAGAGACCCCAGTGACCGGCATCCATCGTTGAAACGGCATAGTTGCGCCGCAGCGCATAGTTCATCGCATTGGTGAAGCCGACCCGGTCGCTGTCGAGTGTGCCGCAGAAGCCGCCACAGCCTGCCATGAAGAACTTCCCATTCCAGTTCTGGGCGGGCAAGCGAATATCAAAATTAATCGCGGGGCGCACGACACCCAGTACGCGGCAGTGTGAAGGCAGGTCCGTAGACTGAGTGACTTTAGTCGCCGAAAGCAAGTTGACGTTGTCGATCTTTAACCCCGCCAAAGATTCGCAGGCGAGAGGGGTTTGAGCGTGGCCGGCACCTGGAACGATTGTTGCCGCAACAATGGTCAATGGGACTAGTCGTACGAGAATGCGCTTCATGGCCATCTCCCCTAACCAGCAGTTCAAGGCGATCCGAGTTGATCAATCATAGAGAGGGCCAATAATAATTCATAGAATGCAAAGCCTGCCGGATGTCCGAATTGGGTCAAACTCGGAAGTCGAACCGGTCGAGGCCGACTTCCGCTTTACCCCTCAAAGTCGACATCCAGCGGGCGGGCCGGGATGTCCGTTGAGTGCCAATTGCGGACTCACCTATCCTGAAAGGCGGCGTAGCGTTGCGCTACGCTTAAAGAGATTCGTGCCGCGCCGCCGCAAGCAAACAAATGGCCCGACGATATTGCACGTCGGGCCATTCAAGATCGTCCGCCTCGGTTACATCCGCCGAGCCTTCAGATCAAACAACTTTCTTTGATTGCGCCATCTAATTTGGGCATTGATGTGACAACCGCACGGCGTGAAGCGGCTCACATTCGGCATTAAAGCGGCTCGCGTGCGCAGAAGCTCTGACTGATGTCGCGATCCCTCCGCTGGTCGGCTTCAAGTTCTTCGACAATGAGCCGAAGCAAACATAGGGCAAGCGGATCAGTAACCTCGCGCGAGAGAAACTGATAACGCTCGATCTGAACTTCCTGCTCTCTCAACTGGCGATTTGTCATGAGTTGCGCCCTCCGACAAACTTACGCCGAGAGGGCCCACTTGTTTCATTAAAGTTTTCCGATCATTTGAGATGGTTTCTAATTGATGAATCAACGATAGCGACCGGCGAGCGTTGTTGCCGAGCTGCGCCTTGGCGTTTGACTACCGCGCCGCGTAGATTCGCCGTCTGATGGCGCAGCGGTCAACGATAACATCGGCGAACCGTCCATCATCAACGCGGTAGCTGGGTGCGCGGTGAAGATCACCAAAATGCCGCTCACGCTGTTGCAATCACGCAACCTTCTGTTTGATCCGAAACGATAGGGTTCTGGTTTCGGATCAAAGGTGGCCCATGTTCGACGTGTACCTAAACCATAAACGTGATCTGCTGGTGGTGAGGCAAGGATCGTCGATGCCGCTCGGTGACACGTCGGGGAGATGGCAAAAGAGAAAGAGGCGGGTCGCCAACGTCAGCGACGAGATCAAGTCCACCGTTCAGAGGCAGGGCTATTACATGCGGAAGCGAAGTGAGTTGAAGACAAACTAGAATCAAGCCCGGATTTTCAAGCTCGGCTCCACGGCAGTTCAGACCGAGGTCTTAAGCACCTCGTTTTGGGCTTATACCTAGCAATTGTCGCCTCGCCGCTTATTGCAGGAGATTTGATCGGACAGCGAGCGTGATCGATGGCGACACACTCGAAATCGCGGTGAGCGCATTCGCATTTTGGGCATCTACGCACCAGAAACCACGCAACTGTGTCGCCCCCGCGTGGTCAATCCTGCTCAAGGTGAGTGAAGGCTGCCTCAGGCGGCGGCCTCGTGCTGCCCTCTCGCTCGGCCACATGAAGAAGGCTCCCAAACTAAAATCATCGCTAGACGCTGTATTTCAAACGCTGTTTCAAACAATCGCTTTCATCAAACTACAGCTGAAAATCTCAAAGCGAACCGACACCTTTAAAGCCCATTGGTATCTTGACGGTACGCAACTGGGGGATCGTGGGGCGCGGCCGTGTTGGAAGTGTTGGTTACCAAGCGGGGCTCGACCAAGTGGGAATGGCGGGTCTGTGACCGCTACGGGGTCACGATTATCGGCGGGTTTGAGAGCACCCAGCCAGCTGCCAAATATCGGGGTAATCGGGCGCTATTTCTGTTGTTGTCTACGCGCTGGACATGATGATCAGCAAAGTTGCGCGCCAGAGTGCGATCAGCAGTCGAATGTAACTAGCGGCATTAGCAATATAAGGGTCGCGGGAGCCAAACAAATGGCCCCGAGGCTATTGCGCGTCGGGGCCATTCAAGATCATCCGGCCGGTTTGACGCGGCTGGTCTATTTCGGCGGCCTTCCACGCTTGCCGAACGAAATCCCTTGAGCATCCGCCGCCTTGCGCAGTAACCCTGCCTTTTTCAAGGCTTCTGTCTTCTCAGGCCCGCGCGGCATTGACGGCACAGACCCGTCTAACCCGATTGTTTGCTGGTTTTCATCGCTTGTTCGACCTCATCGGCTAGTCGATTGAGATGCTGGTGCAGTCGGTCGAACATCTCGCGTTTGGTCATATCGGTAGCTAGGTCACGTATCAGCGCGGCCTCTGCCGCGTCACGGCGGAGCTTCTCGATGGACGCCTGATAATCCTTCACGGGAGAACCCCCATGGTCTTGTCCCTGAAAAATAGCCCACAGCCCAAAGCGTGCCAATAAGTCTCGCATGTTGGCCGGGTCCTCCTGAGGCCGCGACCTAGCGCGGGGACCGCGCGACCGGACCCTATCAACTATTTCACTCCAAGCATTCCCGGTTCTAATTTTTGTGTACGATCAGTATACAAATGCGATGCGCGGTGTCGCGTGTCGCATGGGACTGGCGGTAACCTACTCGGGGATGATGTCGCTTTTGGCGGAGTTCAGCAAAAGTTTGGCGTGAGCTCACAAGAACCGCTGTGTCCGGAATGATAGCCGCGTTGGACTGAATGCGGAGCCGTGGCGGCTCGGGGGAGCCATCATGGTTGTCGGACGGGACTATTTGCTGCGCTTAGTCGCAGCGCTGCTGAAAGACGCTCAATCAACGGCTGACCTTCGGGAGGCGGGAGAGCTAACGCAACGCGCTGCCGATATCCTGACGCTGATTGATGAGTTGAGCGCGCCGGACGAGGATGATCCCAACACACTAACGCAGTGAGTACGGCAGGTCGCTTTGGTCAGGGCCTTCTGGCGGGGCGGAGCAGCCCTCTTTTGCAAACGGCTCGTTCTGCAAGTGGCGCTTCACGAGCAAGCCTATCGCGCTCCTCCACCCCAAACAGGGCCCTTCGGGCCGGTCCCCGTCAGCCACGCGGATGTCCGCTCTGGGTTCGCGTCGGTTTGGCGCGGCCCATGCCGAGGTCCGATCTACCCGGAGAACGGGCATTCCCAGGATAGGCCGGCGGGCTCGGCGGCAAGATCGTCCTGCTATCATGTCTCGCCGGGTCACGCCCCTCGCAAGCGGAACCTGAATTGCTCTTGTTCTGTTAGGTATAGGCCGAGCGGTCCCCAAAAGCCGAGCCAACCTATGCCCAAGGTCCTCGTTTCAATGCCGCGGAATTGCAGCGCCGAGCGTTGTTAGAAGTGAGAAAGCAGCCCGGCTGTCATAACGTCCAGGAAATAGTGATCAATCGAATTGCAAGTCACGCTGAAAATAACTGGTCGCTCTGTGTGCTCGCAGCGGGCGCGGCAGATGCCAATACCGCCGCGCGCGCCGCGGTTCACGTCCAAACTGTTTTGCGCCGGGACTATGATCTGCTGATGGATTGATCTGTAGGTCTATAAATGGATGCCGGAGATCAAAATGGACCACCGCTTCACAATCTCGATATTCACGATTGAGATCAACGATAGGCCAACGCTTGCGTTGCAGGCTAAGAGGCACGCGGACGCGGAACGTCTTTGCGAACACGGCAGGTTACGCACAAAGTTAAGCACAATCACGTCTCATGGGACGCCGTTGTGCGACGCCACGGCCATGATGAAGGTCAGGTTGGCTACCGCCGAAGAAGCAGCTCTTTATCGGCGAGCAACGCAATCGACCGAGTCATCAAGTGACACTAACGTTGTGTATCTTATGGATCTCGATGGATAGGCCGCGAGTGTCCGCTTTGCCACGCATTACGAACTGCAACGCGGACATAGCACCCAGTCCAAAAAGTGCCAATCGCGTCGGATTGAGCCTTTGCGCCGCAGCAAGTAAGTCGTGAATACTTATGCATAGCAAACAAATGGCCGACCATATTGCACGTCGGGCCATTCAAGATCATCCGCCTCGGTTACATTCGCCGAGTCTTTAGATCAAACAACGTTCTTTGATTGCGGCATCTAATTCCTCGCGCTAATCGTAACCGCCCTTGTGATGTTGTGCTCAGGTTGGCTCGTTCTCGCGTTCGGCTAGGCGCTCAATCGCGCGCACAAGGAAACTTGCTTCCTATGTGGCCGCGACTGAACTGGCTGACGTGCTTTATAAAAAACGGCCCCAGCTCGGGGAAGCAGACTTACCGCGTCAACATGTTGACCTCAAATCACAGAAACGTCTGTACACTTGTGAACGCAGGAACCGAGTTGCGCGAAATGGATTGGCGCTCCCAAAATGGGTCGATCGACCATTGGAGGGAAAAGCAGGACGACGACCCCCGCCCGGAAGCCATCCGTAGGCTTGTGGAGTTGGGGCTGAAGGTGAAGAGCAAATGAAAACCGACAGCGCAACGAGGGCACATGATTTCTACTTTTGATCGGGATTTTGATTATCGTGGTCGTCGGCGCGATCTGCTTTTGGGCGATTGAAAAGTTCGCGCCCGACGCCTGGCGAATCTACTCAAGTTGCTCGTTGTACTCGTCGCCGCGATTATGCGATTGATGGTGCTGACTTATTAGCCAGTGCAATCGAAAGCAAAGCTTTACGGGTCTTTTGTTCCAGCACATCAACGCTGAAATACTGTACGGCTTGCTCACCAAATCGCCTTGCTGAAACTTAGCATCCGCGTTTCGATCGATGCGCGGGTCCTTGGCGCGACACCTAGAGACTCCGAGCTTTAGCCTCGTGCCATCTTTCCTGCATAACCCCCGCCGTCTTCCCAGACCGGCGGGGGTTCCGCTTTCACGCCATCTTCGAAGTTTACATCGAGGATAGCTGGTGGCTTATCGATCCCACACGGCTTGCACCGATCGAAGGCATTGTGCGGATAGGAAGCGGCCGTGACGCATCCGACATCGCATTCCTTACCTCCGACAAACAATGTCAGGTAATTCGTCAAACGATTAATATTTCGAGGACGCCGTGAACAGGCTAAGCCCAAGCTCTTTGGTCCGCGCCCGGGTACGGGGTCGTCGCACCAAGGGCGTCAGGGAAATCCGTATTACCGTGCACCCGAAGATCAAATTGCTTCCCGCGCCAAGCGAGCAGCGGCCCAAGCGATCTCCTTCAACCATTTGTTGTCAATGCTGACACGGGTCAATCCGCTTGGTCCTAATGGCGGCGACCGTGGCGACGGTGATAGCGTGGAGCGGGAGCTAAGGCCATTGATGATCCGAACGTTCCCGACGGGTCTGTAAAGGCACTCGTCGGCTGGAAGAACAGCGGCATGGCTGCCGCAGTGGCGGGGCGTTGACGGCCTCGGCCGGCGACGCCGGTCTCACCCGATCCCATTTGCATGACAGTCGCGGTCACGTTGCGATGGGTACAGCGGCAGCCGAGCGCGTTTGCGGCTGCCGGTGATAGATCAAGAAACGCGCCGGTGAACGGGCCGCGATCGGTCACCGTGACCTGGATCGACCGGCCACCGCTCTGGACCGTCAGTACCGTCCCGAAAGGCAGCGTCCGGTGTGCAGCCGTCATTGCGCCGCAGTTGAATGGCGCTCCAGAAGCCGTGCGACGTCCGCACAGGCGGTCGCTCCCGCCGTAGTAGGTGGCGGCTCCGGAGAGACGATGTGCCTCAGCGACGGAGCAAAGGGAAAGAAGAACGATTCCGGTCGCAACGATTCGTTTCCTGCTGGGATCCTCAGGTGTCGTAGCGACCGCGGCGCCATCACATTCCGCTAGCCCCCAGCGGCCCTCAGGCAATGTTGGGATGGTCGAAACGTTCCAAGGACTGACGGGCTGAATCGGCTGCATGCTCGAGCGCGGGAACTTGCGGCAGTAACCGGTACCGGTACCTGATGCGATTCAATCCCGCATCACCGCCCCCGGGGGCTCCCCACCCCCTCCGCTCGAGCGCGCTTGAATCTGAGGCGGACATCTAAAGCCCAATACAGGAACCGAACAAACCTGCAGAAGTTGATGATTTGATAATAACTTGACATGAGATGCTGCATGGGTGCGCGCAACTGGATTATTGGATTGATTGTCAGCCTCGTCCCGATGGCAGCCTTTGCGGACAGCACGCAGTGGCGGCAATTTGCTATCCCGAGTACCGGCGCTAAAGTAGATATCCCGGTGAGTATTTTCACCGAGGATGCGGGAGCGCCAGAGGGCGGCCCGGGGCGGCGCTTTTTCACAAGCGACCGCCGAGCAGATTTGACTCTGCAGTCAGTTCCCAATCCTGAGAACGACTCGCCTGCCACTTTTCTTGCAAAGCAGAGGCCTCCTGCTGACATTCAGTACAAACGAGTGACACCACGTTTCTTTGCAGTGTCCAGCATTCGCAATGGGCGAACCTGGTACAACCGCTGTAACCGAGTGAACGAATACATGAATTGCGTCCTAATAAATTATCCAGCCGCGGAAGACCGTCAGTGGGATTCGGTCGTCACTCGGATCAGCCTGTCGCTCGGAAACTAGCAGTAACCGGTACCGGTACCTGACCAATTTCAATCCCGGCATACCGCCCCCCGGAAACCACCATCCCTCGTAACCAATATCCGGTCTCAGCCACGGTCGAGCAAATTAGCAGCCACACTGGCGATATAGCGGCGGCGAACGAGGCGTGTGTCAGGGCATGATGGCGTGCAGGGGACCGGACGTCATGCGGAACAAATCGGTCTGCCCATCGTATCCGGAGGGAGGCCGAACGACGAGGCATGGATGCGCGACCCAAACACCGTCGCAGCGATTGTCAACGCCTTACGGCAAGTTTATGGCGACGACATCGCGCGGGTCAGTTTGAACGACGGCTTATCGCTGGCCGCGCTGATCGAGGTCCTGTTGTATTCACCGCTGAAAAACCACGACGCGATCAAGTTGATTACGCGGGCGCTTAGCTCCGGCGATTTCATCGTGACACCGGACTTTGGACCCGTCTGGCATCTCAAATATTTCTATGACCGTCCCAGATCGCTGCACGTCGTGGACATAGCCGTCATGACCCTGGATCAGGGCACTATTCCAAGCACGGAGATCCACTTACGCCTGCCAAACGACAATTGACCGCGCCAGTGACCGCGCCGCGCGGTGACGGTAAGCGCGTGCGGATGGCGTCAGGCGACGGGGCGGTGTGTCGTAGTGGAAATGGAGTCGGCGCAACAAGCCGTCACCGGAAGCTGGGGTAAGACGGTGACGGCCTCTGCTTCGCTCACGCAATACTAATGTCCCCAGAAGGACGGGCCGATGGTGTTCTGAGCCGGTTCACGATCCGTTAACGACACGGGATGCTCACCGATTAGGAGCCGCGACGTTTGGATGGGCGCACCGTGTGATAAAGCCAAGGCGCTGCAACGGCCATTGCCGCACGATGCACTCAGGATCGCCACGCGCGGGGCCGACAAAGAAGATCGCGCGCGCGAACGCAACTCAACAACCCTTTCCTTGACGGCCTCGGATGAAGCGGCGGCGTCCTCCGGCTTCACCGACCTGTGCCTGCCGACAAGACGGGGCGATCTATTGACATCAGCGCACACCACCGAAATGCGAACGAACTACGAGCCGCAATCCGAGGCCGCGACCGCGCGCATTCTGGCGAGCGCAACCGGCATGGCCGCTGCCTTATCTTGCGGATGCGTCTTCGCAGCTATCGTTTCCGCGCTCTTGCCACGGCTTTCGTGACGAGGGATGTAGAAACCCTCTGCGGAATACTCGGAAATCTTGTTCCGAAGCGACCGCACTGAGACGCCAAGCAGATGCGCCGACACGGTTCTATTCCCTTGAGTATGAGCGAGGGTTTCTAAGATCAGGTCCCGCTCTACGACACTAATGGTCGAGCCGACCAGCCGCCGAGCGAGACGACGGCGTGACGAATAGGAAATTGGAGCGTGAGTACTCATTGCCTGATACTCCACAACACAACGCCCAACCCACCCCTTTCGTCAGGACACAACAATATAGTTAATAGTTTATGAAGGGTCTGAGATCGGCTGCGGTCATGGCTCGTCATGCCGATAGGTCGCCTGTCAGGCCCCTCACGCATGCCCATCGGATAGAGGGCATTGTGTCAAAGGGCGGATGAGCGCGAGCGCGAGGAGCAGTGGCGATGGCCTTGCTGGGCCTTTATCGTGCGCCTATGGGGGTGGAGGCGGACCTGCGCCATCTGCCGCTGATCGAGAAGCGGCGGCTCGCCAAGCTGAGGCCAAGCGGCGCTCCATGCAGGTCGTTGAGCATCTGCCAGTGTTTTCATCCACTCGATCCGTGCGGCGATGATCTCAGTGCGGCTCGGACCTTGGCGGCGATGATGCTGATCGGGTTTTTACCGCCGCGCAGAACTGCTCCGTGACCGCCGCCCTTTCGGCGGCGACGTCCCAGCCATTCGTCTCGGCGTTTTCCTTGGCCAACTTATGCTCGATCTGAAGTACCTGTTTGAAGGCTGCGTACGATTTCCAGTCGGCCTTGGACAGCTTGGCGGGGGGCGCACCGCAGACGTTGTGGGCAATCGCGTTCCGCACACCATTGCTGACGTCGCTCATGTGTTCATCGACCACGGCGGTGACGCGAGCCTTGCCGTATTGACTGTTGGCTGCGATGAAGTCCTTGCAGAAGGCGAGCCGTTGACCTGCGTCGCGGGCCTTGATGTAGGCCGTCTGCGTTTCGTAATTGAGGCGGAAGGCGAGTTTTTGGGCGTTCGGGTCGGATTTGACCGCTGCGAGCATGGCGGGGTGCTCACGCAAGATGGCGTCATTGATCCTGATGTCACAGAATTTGGCGAGGGAGACGACCGGAACGTAGGCCCGCACCTTGGCTTCCAAGGCATCGTTGGCGTTCGCAACTGGTGCGAACAGGCTGGCGGCGATTGTGAAAGCAGCGAGACAGCGTTTCATTGGTGACATTGCTCCAGATCACCGAACGGCAGCAGAGCCGGGTCGGGATCGCGGTGGCCGACCGCACACGCCAGCGCGGCTTCTCAGCCGTCAACCTACTGGGCGAATTCCTTGGACGGCTGTCGAGCAGCAGCGTTGATCTGAATTATGCTGTGGGATGTGGGCCGTCCTGAGGCCGAGGCCGCTTTGGCAAAGAGCAAGGACTTCGGCCAGCGACGGGAAATCATGAGTGGATATAACCGGTAGCAGCACCTGACCGATTTCAGACCGACATACCGCCTCCCCGGAGGCCCCCCCTCTAGCGATTTCGCCATGCAAACGAGACCGTCAACTGGGTTGGACTAACGGCAGTGCTTCGGCGGTGTCCCCATTGCCCCAACGGGAAAAAAGAACGACGGCGACCACGGCCACGCTGAGGACGACGGTGGCGATCCCGGCAACTTGGATTTTGAACGCCCGTCTCGGGTTAAATGGCATGCGCCATTCTCGACGGCAGGCGAGCGACCGCTTTGACCTATGTCAAGCAAGGATTGACGATGCTGTCCCTTGCTGGCTGGGTTGAACCGCCCGGCTGCTGCTCGTGCCAACGGTCAAAGGAGATCGCCGAATGTCCAAGGACAGCAAACTGACGAAAACGGCTGCCGTCTCCAGGAGAAAGCCAAGGAAAAAGGGCACCGTGTCCAAGGACAGCAAGCCGATGAAGACGGCCACCGTCTCCGACGACAGCAAACCGACGAAAACGGCCACCGTGTCCGAGGACAGCAAGCCGATGAAAACGGCCACCGTCTCCAACGACATGAAACCGAGAGAAAAGGGCGTAGCTGGCGAGACGCCGGTTTTTGACTTCACCAAACTTATGAGCCAGTTCCAACTTCCGGGCGTCGACTTCACGGCGCTTGTGGACCGTGAACGGAAGAACATCGAAGCTCTCGTCAAAGCGAATAGGATCGCTTTCGAGGGCTGGCAGCGCCTCGTTCGGAGGCAAGCAGAATGCTTGAGGAAACGATGAAGAAAGTGGTTGCCGATGCTGGTCAGGAAGACCCCAAAACGCGCGCGGATCTCGCAAAAGAGGGTTTTGAAAAGGCCTTGGCCAACATGCGAGAACTAGCCGAGATAACCACCCAATCTCAAAAAGAGGCCTTCGACGTGGTTCGCAAGAGGATCGAAGAGAACGTGGAAGGCATCCGAAATTTTGGAAAGAAAGCTGGCAAATGAACTACATCTCCGGCAGGTGCCTGACGCGATCGGGCGCGCGGAGGGTCATTGCTGTCGCAGCCGCTGATCTCCTCGGCTTCGTCCACGATGTTCGTCATGTGCCGCCTCCAATCCAAGGCTGTCTGTCCCGGCCTTCATGATGTCGGACCGGTAGCGGTACCCGATGCGATTTCAATCCCGCATTGCCGGCCCCGGAGCCTCGCACGCCTGGGACGGCTTATTGAGAAGGCTTAGATGCTTCGATCATCGCAAGTTCAACCGGATCTGCGAGGACTTCCGGTCTTCCCCCAGAAACGGACATCGTCGCGAACGGTCAGCACGTCTCAAATGTGCCAATAGGCGACATTTGGTAGCGACTTCGCTCGGCCGCTTCGTCGACGTGGAGCGAGCAGTGGAGCGCTCGCGATCCTGCAGTCTTCCGGTGTGATGCTGTTACTTGCCTTTGAGCTCGTCACGAAAGGCAATTGCTTCAAGCTCGACCCGGACGGCGTCCATGACAGGAACCACTGGCCGCGCTTCGAATACAAAGGCAGGCAGCATCGAGCAGAACTTGTGAACCGCCAACGGATTGTCGCAATCCAGCAGCATATACCCGCCCCAGTCCCCCACTCGTATGACGAACATCTCGATCTTGAAGTTGTCGGGCGCTTTCCATTGAGTGAAGACCTCCAGAATCCGCTTCTGGGCATTCTCGTACTCGATGGGCGATCCTTGCGAACGTTCGCTCCAGGTGATCATGTACTTCATCGGTATCCTCCTTTGTTTGTTGTGAAGTGGGCATTGGAGGGCTTGCCATCGAGCTAAGTCGGTAAATTGGTGCGCACGGATTAGGTCAAGAAGCGCTCCGCCGGCAGCTGGGCTGGAGCGCTGCGCACTCAGGGCAGACCCCGTCTGCTGCTTCGTGGAGCTGCCGGCTAATTTCTTTGTTTAGAGCTTCATGCTCCCATGTTGTGCCATCGCTTTTAACGACCTTAGTGGCACGAACATAGGCATGGGTTTCCGCAGCGTCATCACCGACACGGATTGTTTCATTGAGATGGAACGGGCAAATCGCTGTCGCGCGCGTCGTCGTCAGCGCATATCGAACGACAGAAGCGAGATCGTCGGTCCAGCTATCGACGGACATAAGAGACCTCTTTCAGCCAGCTCAAGGTCTTTCTCTTCAAAAGCATATCACAAAAATCATGCCGTACTTTGATGCGGTTCAAAGGTCAGTATTACTGATACACTGTGATTTTCGGCGCAGCGCGCTGGATCGTCGCCGTTGAACAAAACAGCTGGCTTGGTCCGCGTGATCATTGCGTCGTAATTGCCCGCAAGGCGTAATAGGCGTTGCTTAATGAATGGATCGGCTTGAGTGGCGAGTTCACGTATTTGTCGTGCTCGCTCCTTATAAAAATCATCGTCCATCTGGGATCCCCACTAAACACCTCAATGGCTTATAGAGACGATCTCGTCTTGTTCATGTGATTGAGGACACAGTTCAGGCATTTTCTGCGACTTACTGGTACCGTTCCGCGGGTCCTAACCGCTCGCGAATGCAGCGTTTACAGTTTCTTGCGCGGATGGTCGTCGGCCACCGCGGAATGCTTCCACGGCGATAACAAGAGATAAAGGTCGCAGGCATTCGCGCGCTGCGACCCGCCGGGCGCAAATAAATTAGTGCTTAAAAATGCTCGATCCGCCGGCCCGGTTATCCCAGAGACTGCCCCCGGTATCGACGAGTGTGGAGTCAAAATTGAAGTTCCCGCTGCGAAACACATCGAGTGTTGCGAAACCGAGACACAAAGAGGATAGCCGCAACGGCACCGGCAGTCCTGTGAAGACCTCTTGCTCGCGCAACTTTCAAGAACAATCGTGCGCGCATAGTCGGGTTCCAGGTGGGTTGGTGCATCAAGCGGCCGGTAGAGGCATGTCGAGAATGCCTCCCTACGAAAACTCATCCCTCTGGTTGCGCATTCTGCTCTCCTCCTTTGTCCGCCCTATCGCAGCCTTGAGATCATCCAATTCGAGGAACGTATCCGCCTGCCGACGCAATTCGTCAGCAACCATCGCAGGTTTCGTTCGCATGCTTGATACGACTGTGACGCGAGGACCGAGGCGCTGGATTGCTTCCACAAGGCGACGAAAATCGCCGTCCCCAGAAAACAACAATATGTGGTCTACATGCTTCGCAATCTCGACCGCATCGACTGCGAGTTCGACTCCAATATTGCGCTTGTATTTCCGCCGGCCCTGACCATCATCGAACTCTTTGACCGAGTTCGTACGCACTGTGAAACCGTTATAGTCGAGCCAATCGATGAGGGGCCGGGTCGTTTGAAACTCTTCAGCGATGATCGTGTAGTAATAAGCACGCACCAGCACGCCGCGCGTCCTGAACTCGGCGAGAAGCCTCTTGAAATCAATGCTGAAGTCCAAGGCTTTCGCCGTGTGGTGGAGGTTCAGGCCGTCGACAAAGAGCGCCAATTTTTCCGAAGGAATCATCGCTCCAAGCTCCCTTCATTACCCATAGGACTGCGGTGCATTACAGAGAAACTAAGATTGCCGGCGGGGTGACGGGCTTTGTTCACTGCTACCGCGTCGCGGCGTTCGCTTCAAACTCGGAAGTGTCCCTGCTTGCACGGCCTTCAGGATCGGACGTCGTCGGGCCGCCCCGGCAAGTTCGTTTCGTGCCAGACTGTGACATTGCAGTGCTATTCTGTCGGCGCCAACGAGGGTCGACGGCGGGGTGACGAGGGCGAGTACCTGGCGTTTCGACTCAATGGCTATTCAGGAATTGGAGTGCGGCCTCGCTAAAGGGCCCGGGCGACTCCAGACAAAGGGCATGCGAGGTGTCGGGAAGGATGACCTGTTGCACGTCCGGGAGATAGCTCGCTAACTTTTGGCAGGTGATCCGAAAGATCGGTTTGGTGTTGGCACCCTCGATCAGTAGTACCGGCATCGTTAGCTTTCGTGCGGTCGCAAGCGCAAACGGTGGAGGCGGGGGACGCGGTCGGAAAGCTGCGCCGATTACGTCCGCATTCTCGTTGATGAAGGCGAGATGCTCGCCCCGAATCCGGTCGAGGATTTCGTGGCCGAACACGTAGAGGAGTTGCTCCTCGACGGCTTTGGTCCGATTGCCTTTCTGCCATTCCTCGAAAACTATCTTCCTGTTCTCGCCAAATTCGGCCAGCAATCCCGGCACTGCAGGATCGTCCAGCGCAATCGTCGCGACGGCTGGCTCCGCCAGCACTAGTGAGCGCACAAGGTCCGGGCGCTCGCTGGCGAATTGCGCGGAGACCCCGCCGCCATAGGAATGGCCGATGAGATGAACCGGCGGCAGGTCAAGCTGGCGCAGCAGGGTTGAAAGGTCAGCGACGTGGGTGGCGACACTGAATCCCGCGCCGTCATCCGGCCATTTGTTCGGCCAGTAGTAGCGCTGGCTGAGCGCAAGGACCCGGTAGTTCGGGCGAAGCACATCGACTTGTCGGCGCCACGAACGATAGTCGCCTAGCAGCCCGTTGATCAGGATTACGGGAGGGCCTACGCCCGCCTCGAGATAGGTCAGCTCGGCGCCGTTGATCTCAATCGACCGCCTGTTCATTGGCGTAACCTCCTCTATCGACGCAACGTGTCCAGCACTTTTCGAGCGGCAGCAAGATCGACGATTTCGTGCTTGGTGTCGAATGCGTCGATGATGGTGTGCAGGCGCGCCGCACCCTCCTGGGCGCGCCCTTGACGTGCAAGAACTGATGCAAGTTGTGTGGTGGCGCGGAGCTTGAATAATCGCGCTTCCTGCCGCTGGGAAATAGCAATCGCTTTCTCGAAGAGGTGCACAGCGCCGGTCAGATCGTTTCCGCAAGCGGCGATTTGGCCACGAATGCGGATGCATTCAGCTAAGGCGGCTGCTTCGTCAGTATCGATAACGAGGGCATCGGTCTCATCCAGCAGTTGAGATGCCTCGTCGAGGCGGCCCGCCCGCACCAGAAGATCACACAGCCAGCATATTCGCTCGGGGGTATGAAATACGATCCCCTGACCACGCCAAAGCACGATTCCTTCGCGGGCATCGGCGATGCCGGCATCCAGTTCACCCAATCGCGAGCGCGCAAGTCCCCGCCATGAAAGACCATTGCTGAGCCGGGTCGTGTAGCCATGGCGTTCGCTGATCTCAATTAGCTTGGCAGAGTCCCGCAGTAGCACATCGTTTTGGCCGAGCAGTGCGTATAAATAGCACTTCACGAGAAGACCCCAGGCGATGTCGAAGGGCTTCTCCATGCGGTCGATGGTTTGAACGAAGCACTCTGTCGTTTCGACAGCCTCATCAATGAAACCCATCGCAACCAGTGATCGGAAAAAGTAGGACTGGGTCGCGATCAATTGATCCGCGCCGCCTAGCAAAATACGACGGCTGGCATGAGTTCGATCAATCAGATCTCGGGCCTTACGCAGGGCGTCGATCGCGAAACGCCATTCTCCCCGGTTGAAATGAGCAGTCCCCTTTGACGACCAAAGGCCGCTCACATAGGCCGGAGGTAGCAGATCGGCGTGATTTTTCAGTTGCTCATCGGCGAGCGTCAGATAATCGCGATTACGCCCGATGGCATAAAAAAACCCAGAGAGCGATATCGCCGCTTCACACTGCAATTCGACCAATGCAGTGGCCGAGGCGGCACGACGTGCAGCATCAAGCGCCTGACTAAGGCGCTCGGAACGAAACCCTTCCGCCTGCGTCAAGGCATTGGCCATCGCCAGGTGGAGACGTGTCATCCGCTCGGCGCCGCCGGTCACATCGTCTAGCCTCTTGCTGCAGTCAATTGCGTTGGCAAAGTGCGATACCGCCTCACGGCTGGCAGCCCTGGCCATGGCGGCCACTCCCGCCTTTTGCCAGTGATCGAGCGCGCCGCCCCAGTCGCAGGCTTCTTGAAGATGGTGCGCCAGGAGCTCCGGGTTGCGCCCGACCGCATCGGCACGAAGCTCGACCAGGGAAACCGCGATCTGGCGGTGCAATTGGGCCCGTTGGTTGCGAAGGAGGGTGCCGATGGCCGCGTCCTGGATCAAGGCGTGTTTGAACTGATAGCTTTCGCAGTGGGGATCTCTTCGCGGGTAGATAAGTTCAGCCTCGATCAGGTCGTGCAGTGCCCGTTTAACCGCGGCAGCGTCTCGTTGGCTCACCGCGATCAGAAGATCGGCATCGAACACCCGGCCCAAAAGCGCCGCCACCTGAATGATGTGCCGGATCGGCGCCAGACGATCCAAACGGGCATGAAGCGCGGCCTGCAACGTCGCAGGGATCTCGATGGCCCCGCCGAAGCCGACGTTACTTCTACTTTCGGCGACCGATTTGGTCAGCTCTTCGATGAATAGCGGCACACCGTCGGTCTTGGCGACCAATTGCGCCAGCATGGCCGCCGGAAAATCATCGGCCGCGACGCGACGAATCATCGCTTCGGTCTCGCGGCGGCTGAGCCTGGCGAGTGGCAAGGTCACCAGCGGCGACGAATTCGACCACGGCGCACGAAACTCCGGTCGGGCGGTCAGCAGAACAAAAAGTCGTTGCGACGCCATGTCAGAGAGCATCTGACCGACATATTCTGTTGTCGACGGATCAATCCAATGGGCATCCTCGACGACCATGAGCACTGGGTTTCGCCGCTGCACTGCAGAGGTCAGCTGCGACAGGGCGGCGAAGACAGCTTGGCGAACCTGTCCAGGATCCGCCGGGCCGGCATCCGACCCCGGATCCGCAGAAAGACCCAGCAGCATGGCGAGCGGCCCGACCACATCGGCACTGTCCAAACCGAGATCGAGGAGAAAGTGTCCGAGGCGCTCCCGCCGCGCGACGTCATCCTTTTCGCCGGCAACGCCCAGCGCTCGATGCAATTGCTGGATCACCGGCCAGAGCGCGCTGGTCTGATGTTGTGGAGAGCCATAAAAGACGATTTCGGCGTGCGGCGTTTCGCGGAGCTGCATGCGAAGCGTCTGCAGCAAGCGGGATTTGCCGATGCCGGCCTCTCCCTGCAGCAGCACGGCCTGGCCTTCGCCTTCCATCGCGTTCTCCCACCGCTTGGTGAGAAAGCCGAGTTCGGTCTCGCGGCCGATCGGTGGGGTCAAGAATTGTCCACCTCTCGCCTCAAAGCGGTTGGGGGCGGCGCTGGGGCGCAGCACCCGATAGATTGCAATCGGTGCGCTGACGCCCTTGAGCATTTGCGGGCCGAGCGGCTCAACCTCGAAGAGGCCCTCCACGAGGCGCAGCGTCGCCTCGCTCATGACCAGGCTACCCGGCAGTGCCAAGCCTTGCAGACGTGCGGCAATATTTGGCGCTTCGCCAACGATGCCGTCACACAGGCGCTTCTCGCCAACTCCCAGTTCACCGACAACGACTGGGCCGGTGTTGACACCGCAGCGGGCTTCGAGACCTTCTCGCCCAAGCTCCGTCAATCCGGCCATGATATCGAGGCCCGCCTGGACTGCACGCTGAGCGGAATCCTCGTGGGCCCTCGGATAACCGAAATAGGCGGTCACGCCATCCCCGATGAAAAGGCCGATTTGCCCTTCATGGCGCTGAACCACCTCTGCGCATACTTTCTGAAATGACAGCAGCAGATTTCGCAGATCTTCCGCATCTAACGTCTCAGCGAGGTGGGTCGAGCCGACGACGTCGCAAAAAAGGACGGTCAGTTGCCGTCGTTCCGCTTCAGTTGCCGGCTCCGTTGTCGGAAC
Source organism: Bradyrhizobium sp. AUGA SZCCT0177 (assembly GCF_018130125.1). Lineage (NCBI taxonomy): Bacteria > Pseudomonadati > Pseudomonadota > Alphaproteobacteria > Hyphomicrobiales > Nitrobacteraceae > Bradyrhizobium > Bradyrhizobium sp. AUGA SZCCT0177. The sequence goes on from NZ_JAFCMA010000058.1 coordinate 28,418, forward strand.
GATCGGCGGCGCCCCCATTGACTGCATCGCCGCATCGGAGAGGTTGCCCTCAATCGCCTGGAGCAGGCGCTTGCGAGCCCCAACCGGCAGACCGGCCGCCGTCAGGTCTGCATCTGTCAGTTCGGGCAGGATATCGAGTTCGATGTCCTGAGCCAGTAGCGCGTCCGCGTAGCGCCCCAGTCCTCGCGCCTCAAGCCACTCGCGAAGTTGTGCCATATTGGCCCTCGCAGAGTTCGACGTACATCATGGCCCTGTAGGGTGCGTCAGCATACACGCATGGACTGCTTCAGTCAGCAATTGTTGGGTCCAACCTCCCAGGCCACATTTGGCCGATGCGTGCTGGACCTCAACGCGATGTTGATTGTGGTCAGCTGTGCTTACTAGGGTAGCGCCGTCGACGGTGATCGCGATGCCGCTCGCCCTCGATGCGGGTCTTGGCATCTTGGCGGTTCGAGGAACCTGCCCGCTCTAAGGCCTCAATTTCGTCCTGGCGCCCCGAGGAGATTGGCCGTTCAGGGTCATTGTCGGAAGTTAGTGCGCGCGTTGGCGACGTCCGCTCCACCCCTGTGAACGGACATTGTCAGCCCAGTGGCCTAGGTCCGAAAGGTGCCGGACTAAGTCTGAAGCCAAGGAATCGGCTGTCGGTTCCAAAGCCCATCCACTAATTCGTCAGAACGGGTGTCCTAATTACATGAAATTTAGGATGATTTTGAAACCGAATCCAAAATCACGATTTATCTTTGCAAACAAGGAAGATGGGCTAGGGCCGACGACGAATCGCTAAAACCGAAAGACTTTCCAGTTCACGCGAAACTAAAAAAATCGTCAGGAACGACGGTAACACTATCGCTGAAGCGCGCGCCAAGAAAACTGCAGAAGACATTGCGGAGCACTTGAACGCGGAGGAGGACCTTCGCGAAGTAACCGTAGGTCGGCATAACATTCCCAGCACGGATTCTGCCATCGGCGTACGTCTTCCTCCTTCCTCATGCAAAACAAAGGTCTGAAAAATGGC
>NZ_JAFCMA010000059.1:0-28888 GCF_018130125.1 Bradyrhizobium sp. AUGA SZCCT0177
GCACCTTCCGTCGTCGACAGCTCGCCAATCGCCTGCGCCTGGGTCGGCGTCTCCGACACCGTAACCGTGGTCGCCTTATCGTCGACTTCCCCGTTATTGTCCTGTGGCACCTCGCCCGTGTTGTAGCGATCCTCGCCGATCGTCTCGTCGAGATTGAGTGTTGCCAGAGACGACGTCTCTCCGACCTCTCCATGTGTGACCGTCGGACCGTCATCGTCGAAAGCGATGAACGAGTTCTCGTTGCCGATCAGATTGACCTGGACCGATGAACTGGCTTGATCGCCGTCGCCATCGGTGACCGTGGTGGTGAGCTGCAGGTTGAGCGTGCCCTCGCCGACCAGATTGAGGAACGTCTGCTCGTCCAGAACTGACGGATTCTCCGAACCGCCATGGTCGATCGCCAGGAATTGGTCAACCGTGATCTTGGCTGTCGCCGGATCGCTGCCACCCTCGAGCGTGATGCGGAAGGCGACAAACTCGTCGCCTTCGGCGGCTGTGCCGACGATACGTCCTTCGAGCGTCGTGGCGTTCACCTGAACCAGAACAATCGCACGTTCGGCTGCGGACATGCCGGCAAGCGCGGTGTCCCCCAGCGCGGTCGCCGTCAGAGTCGTGGCGACGTTTTCTCCCGAAAGAACCAGCGTCAATGCGTTACTGATGCCACCCTGCGGCCCGGCACCATCCATTCCAAAATCGACATTCGCGGCCGCGAACAGATTGGCCAGCGCACCCGGCTGGGTCGACAACTCACCAATCGCCTGCGCCTGGGTCGGCGTTTCCGACACCGTCACCGTGGTCGCCTTGTCGTCGACCTCCCCGTTATTGTCCTGCGGCACCTCGCCCGTGTTGTAGCGATCCGCGCCGATCGTCTCGTCGAGATTGAGTGTTACCAGAGACGGGGTCTCTCCGCCCTCTCCGCGCGTGATCGTCGGGCCGTCATCGTCGAATGCTATGAACGAAGTCTCGTTGCTGACCAGAGTGACCTGGACCGGCGAGCTGACCTGATCACCGTCACCATCGGTGACCGTGGTGGTAAGCTGCAGGTTGAGCGTACCCGCACCAACCAGACGCAGGAACGCCTGCTCGTCGAAGATCGATGGATTCTCCGAACCGCCATGGTCAATCGCCAGGAACTGGTCGACCGTAATCTTCGCTGTGGCCGGATCGCTGCCGCCTTCAAGGGTGATACGGAAAGCAACAAACTCGTCGCCGGCAGCGGCGGTGCCGGCAATCCTGCCCTCGATCGTGTCGGCATCCACCTGAACCAGTACGATCGCCCGCTCTGCTGCGGACATGCCGGCAAGCGCGGTGCCCTCCAGCGCAGTTGCCGTCAGCGTCGTGCCGACGGTCCCTGCCGAAAGAACCAGCGTCAGGACGTTAGTGACACCGCCGTTGGCTCCCGGGCCGTCGGTCCCGAACGCAATATTTGCAGCGGGGAACAAAGCAGCCAGAGCACCCACCGAGGTCGACAGTTCGCCAATCGCCTGACCCTGGAGGGGTGCCGTCGACACGGTGATTGTGGAAACGCCGGTGTCGTCGACGATACCGTTCGACGGCCCGCCGTTCGACTCGGATTCACCCGAATTGTAGCGGTCGATCTGCGGACTTTCGCCCTGACCGATTGTTTCATCGAGTTCGAGGAACCCCGCCGACGAAGGCCGCTCACCGCCGTCATCGCGGCTGATGCTCGGGCCGTCGTCGAGGAATGCCACGCCCAATGCATTGGACGACACCGCCGTCGCGGTAAGTCCGAGACTGTCGGTAACGGTCTGCTGAACGAAGACCACGTTGGCGAGTGAGGCGATGTCGTTTGGATCTGACGCTCCGCCATGCTGGATCGCCTCGTACTGGGCGACATTGAGTAGGCGCGTGGCGGGATCCAGATAGATTTGGAATGCGACGGCACCGCCCGCGTTGGCCAGGTTGCCGTTACCTTCGCGACCAACGATCAGACTGCCCTCGGTGAAGAGGAAAATCGTGTTTCCGGTTATCGTCGCCTGTAGCCCGGAGGCTACGCCATTGAACGCTCCGCCCGACGCAGTTGTCAACGCATAGGTGACGGACCCTGCCCCGTTTGTCCCGAAGTCTGCTGTCGTAGAGGCAATTGCCGAAACAGGACTCTGCGCCCAACCGATCAGTCCATTTTGCTGGAATACCGAAGGTAGCGCACCTCCCTGATCGTTCGCGCCAAACGCATTTTGAACAGCAAAGGTTTCGTCATGTATCAGCAATGTATTCGAGAGTGTGAAGCCCGCAGAAGGTGCCGTTGCTATCGGCGTATCATTCGGTACGCCGGCAAACTGCTGCAGAGCCGAAGCAAAATTGCCGAGCGACTCCTGCCCGAGGAGGTCGAGCGGACCGCCCGTGCTCAGCGGATCAACAGCGCTGTTGTTAAAGTTCGCTCCGCTCCCCTGAGCATTGCCATTGCCTTCACCGGCCGCGGGCAGGACGGACTGATCCGTCGTGATCGGAAACAGGCTCGCGAATTCGCTGACCGAAACGTCCCGACCCGGCGCCACTTCGACCGAGAGATTGTTAAGAGCGTCATGCCTTGAATCGAAGAATGGCTCGACCGTCACCGTCGACTTGTTGTCGAACAGGATGATCAGCTTTTCGCCTACACGTACGAGCGTGATCTTTTCGTTGGCGATGCCGGAGAAGTCGACTTTGACCTTCTGTTCGTATCCGAGATTGACGACGACGGACTGATCACCAAGCGGTTTTGTTAGCCTGAAGATGCGCGGCGCCGCGTTGTTGTTGCTGATTCCCACGCCGGAAGCCTGAGCAACCTGAAAAGGTGCGTTCATGAAATATCTCCGAAGCGAAAGGCAGGCGTTTGAATCAAGGATCTAGAAAAGTGGCTTCAAAATTGAGCGTTAAGGTATTGTTAACCGCAAGGAGGGTCAACAAAACTGTTTGGTTAATCAATGCTTTCAGTGTGATTGTAGTAAAGACAGCGCACTCGAGGCGAGTCAGCTAGGCGGATCGGGAAAAACCAGTAAAACTACGGGTCAACCAAGGTACGATCGTTCACGCCTTTAACCTCTTGTTTTTGTTCAATGGAGCACCCGCCGTGCACATTCTTGCCGGCATATCCGGCGTGGCTTTGGCGCCCCCAATGTCGCAACCAGCGCACGATCGACCTGTCGAAACACGTGCCCATGGACACACAGATAAATCAGGGACTGCACGACGATGCCCTAGGGAATGCCTCGATCGGCCTTCTCCAAGACCCGGGAAGGGGTGACGGGCTAAGTCTGCGATTGTTCAGGCTGCGGCTACCAAATCGATCGTCGCCAAAGCAGACAGTTAGGCTGAATTAGAGAACTATGACCGGGTAAAACTGGCAGAACAACGAGTCGGCTGAGTACGTCGTTTCGTCCCGTGGAGCCCCCCTCGATGCCCGCACTGTCGCTGGCACTCAGCAAGGCTTTTTGCATCCTCAATGGCGTCGCCAGCGCGCAGACACAAATGATCGAACGTTCGATCAAGGCATTGTCAACAAGGACGCGCAAATGCGGATCTGCCTAAACGCCATTCGGCTGGCCGGCCCCCGACCTTGAGGTTGGTCACGGACAAAACTCCGTAAAGGCCGCCCACTACAAAGCGTGCCTTGCGCTCAAAGTGCCGGCCGAAGTCTCGTTTTACAAATCACTGCCGGAATTCGTGGGCGACGTTGTTTTGACGATTGAAGTCAAGTACCCGCGGGCGAACGCAAATCCTAAAATTTCAGTGAGCGTAACTGGGGTTGGGGCACAGCACCGCCAGGTGAGCGATGGATGTGGCATTGCGTCGGGCCCGGACTGGGACCTGGACCGACCCGCACACCGGGCAGACTGCCGAAGATACGTTTGACCTTTTGAGCGATTCTTGCTCTGTTGATCCATATTTTAGAGTTTGGGGGCAGCGATGGGCGCGGGATTTGGCAAGTTTGTATTGACTGCAGCCTGCTTCGGATTTGCGATTGGCATCGGTCCGCAGCCGAGCGCCGCTGCGGACCTCGGCTTGATGACGACGGGCCGAGGCGGCTGTTCCGAAATTGTCTTCACTTGCGAGAACGGCAGGGAGTATCCGCTTTGTCCGATAGCGGTAAGTGTCGTTGGCGAGGTTGTTACCGCGTCCCTGGTCACTTCGCCACGCCGCTCGATGCATGTGCGGCTTGTCCCGATGGGTGTGGGGTATCGCTATGCAGGCCGGGGGCTCTGGCTGGACGGCTTCAGGGAAAACGCGCTGCTGAACTTCGGCAAGCACAACCAGGTCGCTTGCACGATTCAGCGTTCCTGATCAAGAAATCAGCTTCCAGAGCGAACTAAGAATGACCAGCGCGCAATCTGGTATTAACCCCGTGTTCGCAAGACCACGCGACGCGATCGCGGATACATGTACGCCTTGGGATTAACATAGACCGGACAGTGATTGTCCCAATGATACTGCTGCCAATTCCACTTCCAGCACCCGGATTGTATCTCGGGGTCATATCCCCAATTCAGGCGATACGGTTCATCTCCGAAGGGATAGGTGCCGCAGTAGGCGCCGCTGCTCGAAAGAACAACAATCGAGAAAGCCGCGCCAATAATTGCAAACAATGATTTTAGCATAAAAAACCTCGATGCCGGAGGACGCTCACCAAAGAGTGCCAAATGGCTTGGCGCTTATCAAGCGAGTTAGCGATACCTAGACCACCGTTGTGAGACCTAGATCGCCGTTCTAACCCTTGAGACTTTCGAGGAGCTGTCTCGATTGCTTATCAAACGCATCTGCAAATCGGCGCGCAGCACCAGGACCGAGCTGCGGTCGAGGGCGAAGGGAATGTCTAGATCGAGAATGGGGAGACGAATGTAGGCGAAGCCAAATTGGCTATACCCCTATTTTCTGCGAGCGGCAAAAGTGGGGAATCGCGGTTTGCGGGCTTGTGAATGTGGGCCTGCGCTGAGCGTGTCGATCGCAGCCGCTGAGGTCGTTCTCCAGTCGCGAATTTTAGGTCCAAGGCACTTCCTTAAAAACTCTTTGCACGACACTGGTGCCGATGCCCAGCGTCTTACCGATCTTGAGAATCCCGTCTCCTTTCGCCCTCAATTCAACGATGCGCCGCTCTACCGCCGGCTCAACTCGGCGTCGACCAAGTTTCACCCCTTTTGCCCGCGCGCGAGCCAGACCTGCATTTACCCTTTCCCGAATAATCCCTCGCTCGAACTCAGCAAATACTCCGAGCATCTGAAACATAGCTTTGCCCGCGGTCGTTGACGTATCGAGTCCTTGCTGGTGGAGAAAAAGTCCCACGCCTTTTTCATGTAGAGCTTGCAGGATGCCAAGTAGAGCCGCTCCCCAAGACCAGCATCAAATCACAGGAAACAATCTATGCAGCAACTTCCATCCCTGCAGGAAAGCGCCAAGGCGCGGGTGGCTACAGTTCTAGGGTCGCCGGCCTGCAACGCCTTGCTCAAAATCTCCCTCGGCACCGTGATGACCCCGGCGGGGCTGCGGAAGCACATACAAGGGACCTTCGATGAAACGCAGCGTGAGGCGGCGCGCAATATTAAAAACGAACTTGAAAGAGATCTGGTGCCCGCAGATCCAAATCTAGCGCACCAACAGCGGCTGATGCTGATCGGACCGATGTTGCTGGTTTATCCCACCAGCGATCCCAGCGAGGAAACGACTATGGCGCGCGGTGCCGCCTATCTCGAAAGTCTTGACGACATCCCGCCATGGGCTCTGGCAGATGCCATCCGCCAGTGGAACCGTGGCGAGGCTGGCGACCAACATTACGCTTTCATGCCCCCTCCTGCGGTGTTGCGCGGCTTGGCGTTATCGCACCTCGTAGTCGAAAGGATGCGCCAATTGCTCATTGCCGCCCCGTCCCTCGAGGCCGCCCTGCGTGACGAGAGTAAATCGCAAAACGCCGATTCGGAGCCCTTCAAACCCCTCTTTGTAAAGCCCAAATGAGCAGGACCCCTGCCCGCTTCACTCAAGCCGACGTCGCGCGAACGCTACGCGCGGCAAAACAGGCTGGCGCGGGCACGGTCGAATTGCTCCCAGACGGGACGATCCGAATTTGCTTATCCACGTCGGAAAACCCCTCACCGCCCGTTGAACCGGATTGGGAGATTGTGCTTTGATTTCCGACATGCCCCGTCCGCGACCGCCGCACCTCCAGCACGAGAAGACGCGCCACGGCAAATATGTTTGGGTGGTTCGCATCGGCAAAGGCCCGCGCACGCGCATTCAGGCGCCCTACGGCACGCCGGAGTTTAACGCCGAGTATCAGGCCGCCGTCACGGGCGAGCCGCTGGGTGGCAAGCCGAGCGCGTCCAGGGCGTCTCTGCAATGGTTGTGGGATAGCTACCGGGAAACAGGCGTATGGACTGGCCTCGCGGCCTCGACGCGGCGGCAGCGCGAGAACATCATGCTGCACGTCCTGAAGGATGCCGGACCGACGCCTTATGCCGCCATCCAGGCGCAGCACATTCAAGCCGGGCTCGATCGCCGGGCAACGACGCCGGCCGCCGCCCGGAACTTCCTCGACACGATGAAGGGCATGTTCCGCTGGGCAAAGAAGCGCAAGCACGTCAAAACCGACCCGACCGCCGACGCCGACATTGAGGCGCCGAAGCGGAAGAAGGGAAAGGGCTTCCCGGCTTGGACCCGCGAGGACGTTGAGACGTACCGCCGCCGCTGGCCTCTCGGCACCCGTCAGCGCGTCTGGCTGGACGTTCTGCTTTATACTGGCCCGCGCCGCGGCGATGCCGTCCAGATCGGCCGTCAGCATGTGAAGCAGACCCTGAACCCGGACGGTGCCATTTCTCGGGTCGCCACCTTCAAGACCGAGAAGAGCGGCGAGCTCGTCACGGTAACGATGCCGATTCTGGACGTGCTTTGGCAGACCCTCGAAATTGGCCCCACGGGTGACTTGACGTGGATCTGTGGAGCTCGCGGCCGGCCGCTGGCCAAAGAAGCCTTCGGGAACGACTTCTCCGAAGCCGCCCGGCAAGCCGGCATCAAAAAGAGTGCCCATGGCGTCAGGAAGATCGCTGCGACGATCGCGGCTGAGAACGGAGCGACCGAAAAGGAGCTCGACGCGCTGTTCGGTTGGGTCGATGGCGGTCGGACTTCCGGCATCTACACGCGGGAAGCGAACCGGGCGAGACTGGCCACCCAAGCTGGCCATAAATTAGACGAAACCGGAACATCTATGCCCGCACCTCCCCGGGTGGTGCGGGCCATATCTGAGAAAATTAAATAATATCAATCAGATAAAAAGAAGATGGTGGGGGAAGAAGGACTCGAACCTTCGAAGTCATAAGACGGCTGATTTACAGTCAGCTCCCTTTGCCACTCGGGACACTCCCCCGTTTAACTGCATCGCAAACCCAACCGCTTAATTGGCGGCGGACAGGCCATGGATGACGTTAATACCAGGAGCCGATGGCGCGCTCCCGGTCGGGCGCGTTTATGGGCGAAGGGCCATGGCAAAGTCAACCAAGGGAAGCCTCGAAAAACGCGCCTCGAGGGGCCAAATTGCCATAATCCGGAACCCGTGACACAAGCTGGCCCATGAGCGATCGCGACCGAAAACCGCCGTTCCGCCGTGGCGGCGGCAAACCCTTCGAAAAAGGCCGGAAACCGGGCGGTCGCCCGGCTTGGCGCGACCGGGACACCAGCCCGGACGGGCCGGTGATTCTTTATGGGTGGCATACGGTTGCGGCGGCTTTGGCCAATCCGGAACGCCAGATCCGCAAACTGTTTCTGACCGAGAACGCCGCCCGGCGTCTCGCCGACGAGAATATCGACACCCGCGTGCCCCCGGAACTCGTCCGGCCGAGCGCGATCGACCAGCGGCTGGGCCCCGATGCCGTGCATCAGGGCCTGCTCGCGGAGGCCGATCCCCTGCCCTCGCCGGATATCGATACGCTTGATCAGGAGGGCATCGTGCTGGTGCTCGACCAGATCACCGACCCGCACAATGTCGGCGCGATCATGCGTTCGGCCGCGGCGTTTGCGGTCAAGGCGATCGTGACGACTGCGCGTCACAGCCCGGAGGCGACGGGCGTGCTGGCGAAGTCGGCGTCCGGCGCGCTGGAAATGGTGCCATTGGTGACCGTGCAGAATCTCGCCCGCGCGCTGAACGAGTTGAATGACCGTGGCTTCATGACCGTTGGCCTCGACAGCGAAGGCAGCGAAGACCTCGGCGCTGTCGGACTACAGCAACCGCTTGCGCTGGTGCTGGGGGCCGAAGGCAAGGGCTTGCGGCAATTGACGCGCGAGACCTGCAGCGTTGTGGCGCGCCTCGACATGCCCGGCGAGATCAAGAGCCTGAACGTCTCGAACGCCGCGGTGCTGGCGCTCTATATCGGCGCCTCCAGGCTGGGATTGATGAAATAAAAACAACGCCCGCTCGCAGGGATGCGAACGGGCGCCGACGTATTGATTCGAACGTTCGGATCAGTAACGGCCGAAGCGCGCGCCGCGATAGCCGTAACGGACGCCATAGCCATAGCGAGCGCCATAACCGTAACGGATGCCCGGACGAACGCCGTAGCGGTAGCCGTAGGCCCGCGGGGCTACTACGCCGCCGCCGTAGCCGTAGCCGTAATACGGACGATAGCCGACGACGGTGTCTTCCTGATAGACGCGGGCCGGAGCCCAGGCGCCGGGACCGGAATAGGTCGGGCCCTGGTTGACGTAGTAATATTGCTGCACGGGATCGGCGAGCCGGGCATAACCCCAACCCACGCCGCCACAGGGATTGCAGCCCGCCGAGGTGTAGGTCGCAACAACCGGTGCGGCGTAGACGACGGGCGCAGCGTAACCGCAGTTGGCGTAACCGCACGCCATCGCGGGCGCAGCGGCCATCACGGCGACTGCCGCGACTAGTCCTGAAATCAGATGACGCATTACTCTCTCCTGTAGGTGTTTGCCTGTTGGTGTTCTTGTTGGGGTGGTCTTATGGGCGCGGAAGTAGTCCCGTGGGATGCCGACGACGCCGGTCGTCCTGCGGCGCGTAGATGATCTCGGGCGGATTGACCGGCACGTTGGATTGCGCCGGCAGCGGCGCCGACTGTGCAGACCAGGATTGGTGATAGCTTTCGGCCGGCTGCGGCAACCTTCGGTTCGCCGGCGGCTCGATTTCCAGGCGGCCGTAACCTGGCAGATGACCCGCGCTCGGATAATAATGGCCGACACGCGGCACCGGATCGACATAGCGGCCACCATAGACGGTCGGCTGCACATGCGTGCCCCTGAGGAGGCCCCAGTCGCCCTCGACCACCGAATAGGATGCATCGACGCCGTTGATGATGACGGGAACACCGGGGCGACCCGGAATCACGATTTCAAAGCCGCCGCCGGCCAAGGCCGTCGACGTTGTCGCCATCAGAATGGCCAGTGTCACGCCAATGCGCATGCCCGGGACCCCGTTTTGCTCTGACCGCAATTTAGTCGAACGGGCACCCCCAAGGGTTAAGGGGCCGGACCAAACTGCCGGTAAGGCTAACGCGTCAGCATCCCCCGCCGCTCAATTGCGAGCGAACCCGCTCAGCAATTGTTAACGGGGCGAGCGGATCCAGCGGACTGAGGCAAACAGATTTTGCTCACGCAAACAGGTTTTCAACGAGGGTCGTTGCGCCAATGGCGATCGTGACGATACCGACAGCGCCCTGCAGGCCGCGATTGGCCCAGGTGAGCCAGCGCGCGGACACCGCGAGCGGCACGGCGATGACGGTGGACAGTGCGCCCATGCCGATCATCGAGCCGATCCCGAACAGCGCGACGTAACCGAGTCCGGCCGCCGGGCTAGACGCCTGCGACACCGTCAGCACCAGCAGTGCAGCCGAGCCCGCCATGCCGTGCATCAACCCGACCAGCAGCGTGCGCCAGCGAAAACCATGCTCATGGGCGTGCGCGGTGCGCAGATGCGGCGTGGTTTCTCCGGCATGGCTGTGGGCGTGAAGATGCACGGTGCCGTCGCCATGGCCGTGCTTGTGGAAATGCACGCGGTCGCGCCACAGCCGCCACAGCACATGCGCACCTAAGCCGACCAGCATGATGCCGACGGCGGCCTCGAGTGGACGCGCCACACTCTCCGGGATCGCACTGCCAAGCAAGATGGCGCAGCCGGCGAAGACGAACAGCGTCAGCGTATGACCGAGTCCCCAGGTCAGCCCGTGCTTGACGATGTCACCGACACGGCTGCGGCGCGCGGCGATGCTGGAGACGGCGGCGATATGATCGGCTTCGAGCGCATGTTGCATGCCCAGCAAAAACCCAAGCCCCAGAATTCCGAACATATGCCCCCTGCGCGCTACAAGCACTTATCAAACACCAATCAACTGCTCTTGTCAGGTCAACACTTCATCAAACAGACCTTGCATCGCTGCCCACGAGCGGCGATCGGCCTGCTCATTGTAGAGCGCGGTGCGCATCATCGAACCGTCGGCGGCGGGATTGGTGAATCCATGCAGCGTGTTGCCATAGAGGATGACCTGCCAGTCGCGGACGTGGCCTTCGCGCATCTCGTTCTCGAACGCGGCGACCTGATCGGGCGGCGCCAGCGGATCCTCCGCGCCGGTCAAGACAAGCACACTGGCCTTCACGCGGCCGGGTTGCGCGGGCATTTTCGTCGCCAGCACGCCGTGGAAACTGACCACCGCCTTGAGATCGGCGCCCTCGCGCGCGAGCTCCAGCACCACCGAGCCGCCGAAGCAGAACCCGATTCCCGCGAGCCGGCTGGTATCGACATCAGGCAGATCCGCCAGCACCGCGAGCGCGGCGCGGCCGCGGGCGCGGAGTTTTTCCGGCTCGGCACGCAGGCCGCCAACCAGGGTCGCGACTTGCTGCAGATTGCTCGCCTGCCGCCGGTCACCGAACATGTCGGCGGCGAGCGCGATATAGCCGAGGTCCGCAAGCCGCCGCGCGCGTTCCATCGCAAACTCGCCGAGCCCCAGTCCCTCGTGAAACACCAGCACGCCCGGCCGCGGACCTGCGGCATTGTCGTTCCAGGCGAGATAGCCCCGCAAATTGACGTCGTCGCAGCGGTAATCGAGGTCACGCGTCGGCATAAAATTCTCTGAGCGACTCTTTTAAGGTGTTGGGTGGGCGTCAAAAATGCGGGAACAGGAACATCACACCGGTTTGAACGCCGCACAACCCAAAATCGGAACATCCAGCCCTGCGATCGGTTGGCCCCGCACAACATTCGCGGAGAGCAACCAATGACAAAGCTGAAACTTCTGGGCGCAACGGCATTGCTGGCGGCGACGATTGCGACGCCTGCGATGGCGCAGCAGTGGACGAATGATCACAACTATCGCCATCGATCATCCGGCTTCTGGCCCGGCGAAGTCGCAGCCGGTGTCGTCGGCGGTGCGGTTGGCGCAGCGGGCGCGATTGCGACCGCCCCGTTCCGCAACAGGGATTCCTACGCCTATTACGGCGGGCCGGCCTATGACGATTCCTATGCCTATCCCGTCCAACGCCCGCAGAGCCTGCGTCCCGCCTGCGGCATTCAACCCGACGCGACGTATATGGGCCCCGACGGACGCTGGCGCCCCTGCTGACGAGGCGTGAGCGGTAAGTCCGGGCCAATAACGCCGAATTGAATTGCGGCCAGGGAAAATACGGAACGACCTTGCACCCCGGACCTGGCTTGGCGTGACGAAAACTGGTGTCACGAGAAACCTCGCGTCACGAAAAGAAGGAGAACCGCATGACAACAATCAAGATCCTCGGCGCCGCTGCGATCATCGCATCCGCGTTGGCGGGCCCGGCCATGGCGCAGCAGGTCACGAACTCCGGCAGCTATCAGCGTCAGGCGAATACGGATCAGGCGTATCGCCAGAGTGGCAGCTGGCAGAACAGCTACAATCGCTGGAATGACCGCAGCGGCTTCGGACCGGGCAACACCGCCGCAGGCACCGCGTCCGCGATGGCAGTCGAACCGATCGGTGGCGAAGAATACGCCCGCCGCAACGGCTTCGTCTGCATCCCCGGCACCCTGTTCCGCGGCGAAGACGGCCGGCGGCATCTCTGCCAATAACGCTGGCGCATCGAGAAGCGAAAAAAGGCGGCCGGAAGGCCGCCTTTTTCATGTGCAGGGGTTATGGCAGCGGCTTTCGAGGTGCTGGCCCTTTCCGGGCAAGTCTGGTATTCGACCGCCGAAGATTGGTGGAACCCCGCGCGTTATCTGGTCTGGCCCGCCATCGCTTCAATTCGCCGGTTTAGCTCAGCGGTAGAGCAGCGGTTTTGTAAACCGAAGGTCGGGAGTTCAATCCTCTCAACCGGCACCAGCGTCTCTTGAGTGGTGCGAGGAACTGTCACCGCCTAGCAACATCCAGGATGTTTCGCTTCTCGGAACACCAATTAAGACTCCCCTGCTCGAAAGTCTTGCGGCAGATTCGACGTTACCGGGGTTGGGAGTATTGTCATTGCACTGACAATCAATTTTCCCGGACGGGCCGCAGCGCGCAACGCCTGCGGCCTTTTTCATTGGCCGGCAAAAGCCGCCGCAAGAATACCCAATCGACCAATGGCTGCGCTGCGCGCTCCGCTGCAATTATGCAAACAACCAATCGTAGGTCTTCGCAAGGAGCCTGCTAAGCAGGTAGAACCAACCTGCCATTGCAAGGACAACAGGAACAAAGAAAGCCACCCCAACGATCACTTGCTCTCGCCTTTGGCCGCTGGGGGCCACTGACACTTTGACGGCCGCTTTTTCGCTGGAGCTCATACACTCACCGTGTGGGGAACGGGCGGCAACTCGCCCCGTTTCAAAAGTAGCAAAGCGCGCGGCCGTGGTGGCATCAGCATTCTATTGTTCGCCTTGTAGGCCGCCTCAGTTGGCGGCCTCTTCCATTCGCGATGCCGCTGAGAAGCGGCCCCAACCTTGGGGCTGGGGGTTAAGTTGGGGCCGCCATTCCAACCGTGGGCAACGCGGAAAAAGGCGGCCTACGGTTAGCCAAATTACCGCAACTCGGTTGATCGTTCCGAACTAGTTTGGAGTACCTCGGTTGGCGGCCTCTTTCGTTGTGCCGATCGCACCTGCGAACCGCAATCGTAGCGGCTTCTCTCGACCAGGCGCGGGGCGGATTTGAAACGGCGTGGAAGACTATCTGCCACGATGCACGGAAGCCGACTTCGTCGAGTATCGGCGGCAGCGCGCCTGGACGGCTTGGAAATACACAATGCATGCCGCTGGCCTTCCGCTGCCGACGCAATCAACCAGTGGACGGGCACGCTGTCTCGGGCGCCGCGATAGATTAGCGGTAACCGGCCGTCACGTTCAGGATGCACATATGGATTCGCAGCACGCATGAAGCCAAGCACCGACCGCCCCTATTCCGTCCCTGAGAAGGCCGCGCGCAAGCTGCTGGAAATCGTCAACGCTACGGAAGCCATTCAAGACGGCCGGATCCACATTGAGAAGATCAACGGGCCAATGCTGTTCAAGGAAGGCGCCAGCCCGGCCGGGTACAAAGCTGGTCTCGATCTCGCGGTCGCGCGCGGCTGGCTGCTGCACGAGTCCAGGACGTTCGTGAAGTACACACCGGCCGGCGCGGATTTGTTTGCTTGACGGTTGCGGCCTCGCCGTTAGTGGTACTTGAATATAACCCATTTGGGTGATGAGCGCGTTTTCCGCGAGCGAGTGGGAACCAAAGTGCATTTTAGCACTTACTGACTCACCTTTGGCGGGGTGAGCAATGAACGACTTAAGCAGCGATAAACTCTCAGGACCGGAGAAGCCCGAGCATCGCAGGTGCAGGTGTGGCGCGCAGCCCAAAGTGGTTCACAAGATGATGGACCCAACTCGTGGCTTGACGGTACGAATGTTTGAATGTCAGTGCGGCGAACGCAGTTGGACCGAACATAAAGACTGAGCTCTTCCGATAAGCTCCTTACGACTGCCGCTGGACTGACCAAAAGCGATAGAGAAATGGGGCCGAAGAGGCGCGGCAATGATAAAGCAATCTGAAATCTACCGGCAGAACGCGGAGAACTGCCTGCGTCTGGCTGAGGCTGCAGAGAACGAGCCCGCTCACAAGCGTTTCAAGCGGATGGAAGCCGCTTGGCTCGCGTTGGCCGAGGAGCAAGATTGGCTCGACGGGGAGACATCCGCCAATACCCAAAAAACCAAATGATGCTGTACGGTCCAACTGAAGGCGAAGGGGAATAAATGGACCTGCTGTCGTCGATTGACTTGCCGCATTGGCTAATGATCGCTGGAGCTGTTTTAATCGCAATGGGCTGCCTTGGTCTTGTGATTAGCCGGAGCAGGCAAGCCGCTAGTAATCTTGATCCTGATCCTGATCGTGATTCAGTACAAACCGCTTCGCGCCCCATGGCCAGCAAATGACCGTGCAAGATGTCTGATATCCTAGTTCGGACGCTCTTGGCGTCGTGGCACAAGGCCGAGAATTTCGCTCGGTAGCATCCCGTCACTATCGTAAGAAGCTGGTGCTGGGCTGGGATTGCTGTGAAAATGTCCAAAATTTGCCGGGCTTTGTACCGGGTAAACGACGCACATTACCCTTTCCCTCATCCACTTAGGTGATTGGTCCCTTTCAATTTTTTGGGTGGCCCTTTTTGGTCCTCGCCAGCGCCGCGATCTTGCCGCTCTCTGTTCATCCTCCAGAGTGAGTAGTCCCGGAACAGAAAAAGGCAGTACTGGCCTATATTTCGCCCCCTAATCCCTAATCGGCTGTTTGAGCCAGCGGCCTGCTTTTTAAACCAAAGGTCCGCGCGGGAATCTCAGCGGGAACAGCTAACTCGCGCGAATGCGCCGCCCAACGCGCCGGTGGTCATGAGACCAGATCTCGATGGTCAAGATATTTGGCGCGCCCCCCCGCTCCGCGGTTTGCGAATTGGTAGCGGCGAGGTCATAGCGGGCCAGCGCCACCCCGCTAAGGTCGACCGCGTAGGACGACGCTGGGTGGCATATCATTGATTCCCGCCGAACCGTTTCTGGCTTCCCTCGAAATACCCATTGAATTTGACGCCGATCAACTTCTCGGTTCGCCATATCACCGTGCAGCTGATGCGCTCAGCGGCGATCAGAAGTGTAAATTGCGCCGGGATGCCCACCGGGCTGACTACCTCAAGCCCCGCTCCAGTCTCGGACTGGTTGCGAATGAGACAGGCGATTGTGCGTCCGCTGAACTCGATGATACCGGTCTTCATGAAGCGACCCCTGGTCCGCGCAGTACGCAAGCCAAACTGGGGGACGACCAATTTGCGCGACTTGCAGCCACGCTAACCCTGTTTAGAACGGTCGCAACGAAACTCGCGTGTTAAGCTTGATGTCCGCGTTGCGGGTTAATTCTGGAACAGCAATCGCTGCAGGCGAACAGACTGCCGCGCGCCGATCTCAAGCGGGCTCGTCCGGCATCACGGCGGCCTCGATGGCATCAGAATCCACGGATGGTCTACATAGCGGGCAGTCGTTTGGGAGTTCTTATGCCCGAGCAAAGAGCGGCTGAAGTCGAACAGCCCGCTCAGCGAAGCCGTAAGGCGAGAGACCGAGGAGGGAGCCAGATCATGGAGTATCGGGCATTGCTCAGAGTGGTCCAGGGCATCGATCGAAAATGGAAATGGTTTGTCGCTCTAGCGTCAGGTCGACGGCAAGGCGAAGCGCGGGTGACACCGGCGACGCAACGAGGCTAATCCTTCTCGTCGAGGTCGGGAACTTCCCACAACAAGAACGCCATAATGATAAGCGCTGGGGTCCAAGCTAGCATGGCCCCAAATGCAATGGCCTGCACCGTTGTCATGATCACTCCGGGGTTGTCCCAACCTTGGGTCACTTAACCTAACGCGCGGGCTCTGGATAGCGGCCTTGTAAAACTGTTCACAAAAAATGACATTTTCCGACAATAGGTCACGATCGCCGTAAGGTATTGATATAATTGAATGCGGGACGGTTTTGTAAACCGAAGGTCGGGAGTTTTAATCCTCTCAACCGGCACCAGTCCGCGTTCAAAGTCACATATACGACAACAACGCCTGCACCGTTTACATCAGCATCCAGCGCCGTATCAGCCACGCGAGCCCGAGCGCAGCCATCATGACGCCGACGCCGAGCACATCCACCGCGTATTCGGAAATCGCAGGCGAGCCGTCTGGCAATCTTGAAAATGGATTCCAGCTCGGCCCTTCGGAGTGATCGACTTTCACCCGATTGAGGGTGAAAAGCGCGAGCGCGGCCCAACCGATAAAGAAGCAGACCACGTGGCAGACATAAGCCGCCGGCGAGCTGACACCATTATACTTCAACATGGCACCTCCCGAACAATGGCTTGATGAATACGGTTCTGAAGTGCGCGCTTCGAATTGTCCGGCACCTAAAGCAGCTTTCTGCCCTCAATCCTCGATATTCACAGCCACGGCGAGTTTCCCGTTATCCTCGCTATTCGCAGTGAACACTTTTGGCGCCGTTCTCTGTGAGCCGCTTTATGCAGACCGCAAGATCAAAAAATCTCAAGCGACTCTTGACCGGGAATCGCAAATCAGAACCTGTACGGCCTTGCTTCAGAGGGCCACCGTGCAAGATCCATTTACTGATTTCATGACTGGCAAGATTTCCGAACGGCACGCCAAACAGGACCGGCGCCTATTCGGCCTGATGTATCTCTGTATCGCAGCTTTGATCGTGCTGGCCGTCGCGAAGCTGTTCGTCTGAACAGCGCATAAGAAAAAGCCCGGATTGCTCCGGGCCTCTTCGTTACCAATGATGGTAGTGTCGATGATAGTGGCGGCGATAGTATCGCGGGCCATCGTCGTAATAGCCGTACGGCCCACCGCCGTAATAGCCGTACCTCGGTCCATAATGGTAGCCACTGTTGTAGGCGTTGGCTGCCGCGGCGGCGCCCAGCACGCCTGCGGCCACACCGAAGCCGATCGCCGCGTTACGCCCGCCGCGGGCCTCGGCCGGCGAGTTGACGACAGCGGTTGTCGCAAGCGCGGCAACGGCCGCGAGAGTGAGTGCTATCTTTCGCATGTGCGCTCCTTTCCGTTGCCGGGTTAACGCGTGCCGAGCGAGCCTGTTGCAGGAACTTGCCCAGGTTAGTTTTTGCATTTTTGGGAAACGGAGTTCTGTTCCGGTGATTCAGCAGAGTTCCGGAATGCGGTTCGTCGATCGCGCGTCTGCTTGGGAACGCAGATTCTGCGGCCTTCCAGCATGGCGGCGTAGCCGAGCTATCGACTGCTGATCCGCTCGACATCCGGCGCTCTCGGACTCTTGTCCGACCGGTTCGGATCATCGACCCGGGATTTGAGATCAGCGGCCTTCTCGACCAGGCCCGCTGCCACATTCGGGTCCGTGACTGTTCGTGCGAATTTGAGAAGCGTAGTTGCCTGACGCGTCAGATACTGCCTGCCCACCACCGCTGTTATCTCCCGCTTGCCTGTCCGCAGACCTTACGTTGCAACGCGGGAATCGTTCCGGGCCCTGTGTTACGAAGTGCACATTTAATCTTTGTTCCATCCGATACCTGCGGCATTTTGGGTTCCCGTGGCCTCCCGGAACCAACCCCGGCCAGTCACGTTTTTGCTGCATGAGAATTCGGGAAGAAAACTGCAATCTGGTGTTGCTCACCGGCGTGACGCTGGTGAGCGCTGTCATCGCAGGCGCCGCTGGCTTTTGGGAACCCGCCTCCGCCGTGAGCAAAACCAGGCCGGTCTATGCCGCCGCCGCGACATCGTCGCCGTCGGCCGCCGCGGCGTCTTCGTCGTCGTCCAACACCGCCGCGGCTTCGCCGGCGGCTCGGCAACCGGCCCGTCTTGTCGACCAAACGCCGGTCCGGGTGATCGGCGCGCCGTTCGTGCCCAACACCAATCCACGCGAGCGCTGAGGGTCGGGCTGTGACGGCCGACCCTGTTTCCTCATGCCTTACGCAAGGTACACCCGGGCTGCGAGTTGCCTATTCTGCTTTGCATGGGGTGGTTTCGCCATTTTGTGTCTGGGCCCAGCGGCGCCCCGATACCCGCTGGCGGAGGCGCTACGCAGCGTATCCCCACTGTTGTGTCGCCCTTTTGTCACCTCGCCGGCAAATCGAATGCCCTCATTAGCCAAGTTCAACACTTGCACTTGATTCCACAAAGGCCTTTTGCTGGAATGATTTAGGCTGAGGTGTGCGATGAAATGGATGAAAGAACGCGACCTCCTGATCGCGCAGACGATGGCATTCGTGCAATCGGTGACCGGAAAGAAGCCGGACGCCGCGCAATTCCTCGCGAATCCGGCCTCTTTCGTAAGCCCGGAAGCGCCCGCTAGCTTTGACGTGCCCAAAGCCACGCCCGCGGTGTCGATGCCTGACATCGAGGCGATGCTGGCTGAAACCATCTCCGTCGCGCCGCCGAAGCCGGTCCAGAGCGCACGTCCCGAGCCCAAGGTCGACTTCCAGTCCGAGATCCGCGCCCGTGTCGCCAATTTCCGCGCGCATCAGGAGCGCTTCAACCGCGAGCGCGAGGCCTATTGCAGCGCCACCATGGCCAAGGTCCACGCCGCGCTGCACGAAGACACCGGACCGCCGCCGCGGGGCAAATAGCCGTTCGCCCAGGTCCTCTGGTTTCAGGTCCTCTGGTTTCAGGTCCTTTTGTTTCAGGTCCTTTTGTTTGACGGGTTTTCTTAACGCGAACCGGAATCCACTTCGCTTGAAAACCCTTTAGGCCCTGCCGATCTTCTCCAGCACCGGCAGCAGGTGCGTCAGAAACAGCTCCGGATTTTCGCTCATCGGGAAGTGGCCGAGCCCCTTCATGATGGTGACTTCACAACCCCTGATGCTGTTCGCCACATCAAGCGTCTCCTCCGGGGTGCAGGAGTAATCATACTCGCCGGACAGCAGAAACAGCGGACAACGCCCGGTGTCGATCTCTGCGACGCGGCCGCGGATGTCGCCGTCAAGCTTGTAGAAATAGAGATCGCCTTTGAAGACGCCGGGCCCGCCCTGCATATAGTGCCAGATCGTTTCCCAGCGCTCGCTGTCCGGCGCATCGGGGCCCACCAGTCCGGAGACGATGGCGCCGCAGACCTCGCCGCCATGCACATCCGGCCGGTGCAGGAAATTCAAATCGTAATAGGGATCGACATGCGCGCCGGCCTGCAGGCCGATGATGGCGCGAAAGCGCTCGGGGTGTTCGAGCGCCAGATGCAGCGCGATGCGGCCGCCGATCGAGCAGCCGATCAGGATCGGCTTGTCGAGCTCGAGTGCCGCTGAAATTTCCAGGACCATGGTCGTGTATTGCGCCGAGGTCAGCTGGTATTCCTCCTCGTGCCAGCCAGCCGGCGGCGAGGATTTGCCGTGCCAGGGCATGTCGAAGGCGATCACGCGATGTTTTGAGGTGACGCGCGCGTCGTTCATCAGCGCGCGGTATTGCCGGCCATCGCTGCCCGCGGTGTGCAGGCACAGTAACGGCGTGCCCTCGCCCGCTTGCTCGACATAGATGCGGTGCGGCCGGCCGAACAATTCCAGATGCATGTAGCGGCCGACGATAGGCTCGAACCTCGCGCTCATGCGGCGGCTCCCGTAGCGCGGAGCTTGGCCAGCGCTTCCTTGAAGTAACGCAGATGAGCCATGAAGATCTGCAGATCGCCTTCGGCCCTCAGCACGCGCCGCTTGATCAGCGCCAGCAAATCGTTGGAGCCCGGCGGCGGGCGCTCGCTCCAGAATTTCTTCCATTCCTCCTCGGAGGCGCGAAGCGCGAAGGCCGAAGACGGCATCACCAGCGGCCCTGGCGTCACCGATACGATTCGGCCCTCATGGATCGAAATCAGAAAGGCTGACTGGCCGACCTCAAGTAGAAAGCAGGTCGTGAGATAGCGGCCGCGCCGGACCAATCCCGCATCGCCATTGACCCGCGCTTGCAGCGTCTCGATCATTCCCGTCCCCGTCTCTGCAATGTCGTCAGGCCGCTTCACAGCCCGAACCATTGGAGTTGCATGATGGGTGGATTGGTCGCGCGGTCAATCACTCCCGCCTGCTAAAGCCACGCCCAGACCAGCGCGACGTTGGCCGCGCAAGCCACCAGCAGCGCGACCGTGAGCGTGAGTTGGACACGCTGGCAGGAGTGGGTCTGGAGGATCGTTCTCATGGCCGAAACATCCAGCGATTCTAGCCGAGGAGTCTCGGGGATTCTTTTTTCCGGGATTCATGACTCGTTTACGACTCAGGGACTCCGCCAAAATACCGCCGAAACGGACCATTTTTGCCTTCCCGAGCTCTGAAGGAATGGCATAGCAGCCAAGCCTGAAACCCAAATGGGGCTGCAACGTTGACCGTTTTTCTTGGAGCCCCCCTGCATGCCCTACGCGCTGTTCTGCCAAGAGGCCAAGCTGAGCAAGGCCTATCCGACCGAGGCCGATGTCTGGAGGCTGGCCCGACAGTCGGGGCTCGTGGTCGATGCGGTTTCCGATGAGGAAAGATCCGAACCGCGACCGGTGCTGGACAATGACTACGAAATCAGGCCCTGCCAGCCGGACCCGGACGAAGATCCGGCGCGCAACAAGGCCGAGGCCGAGCGCGACGCCCGATCGGTGCTGCAGTTGGGTTCGAAAGCGGCCTGACGCAGCCGCTTCGCGGGTATTGCTGGCGGAGATAGAGGCGCAGGCGACCAGCCCCGCCTTACGGCCGGAGGAAAAAATCGAACGATCGCCTTCTTAAGGCGTCGCGGCTGCCAGTGAAGCCTGTTCCGAGGCGAGCACGACGCAAGCCTTGCGACGGTTCAGTCCCCTGATCGCGCCGGTCACCTTGAGCACCTTCCCGACCGGACAGTTGGCGTCCTGCACGAAGGCGATTTCATAGGGAGCAAGGATGAGCGGTTCTGATTTCAGGACAGTCTGGGCAAAGCATGGCAGCGACGCTGCGGAAAATATCAGCCCTAACGCAAAAGCACGCATGTTTGATTGTCCAACCAGCCGATTGGATCATAATAGCCGAAGATGACAAAAAGTTGCGTGCACCGCGAAAATTATTTTTTGCAGGGTGCCAACAGCTGCGGATAGCCGTTCGTGCCCTCCTGCAGCGCCTCCTGAAAACAAAAAGGCCGGCTTCCCGCCGGCCTTTTCTCGCCTGGTTACGTAGCAAGCCCGTCAGTATTTGGAGGCCGCGGGGCCACCCCAGCCAAACCGGTAGTTCACGCCGACCTTGACGGTGTGTTCGTCGTTCCGGAAGCTCTGGCCGGTGATGTCGGCGGGGCCAGCCGTGAAGGTGGTCTTGCCGAAATCATAATACTGGTACTCGGCCTTGGCCGACCAGTTGGGCGCGAACATGTATTCGAGACCGCCGCCGACCGTGTAGCCGTCCTTGCGGTTGCCGTTGGTGGTAAAGCCCGCCGGCAGGCCGCCCACGGTGACACCGAGATTGTTGCCGTCCCGCCAGGCATAACCGCCCTTGGCGTAGAGCAGCGCCGGACCCCAGGTGTAGCCGACCCGGCCGGTCACCGAACCGAGCTGGTCGGTATTGCTGGTCACCAGCGTACCGCCCGGGAACAGCACGCCATTATTGCTGCCGCCGTTCAGCCAGCTGTACTGGGCTTCGGCACCCACCACCCAGTTGGGCGCGAACTGGTAGTCGAAGCCGCCCTGCACACCGCCGAGGAAGCGCGCGTCGCTGCTTTGCAGGGAGTCGGTGCCCGCAAAGGCCCCGCCGACGTGGCCGCCGATGTAGAAACCGGTCCAGTTATAGACGAGCGCCGGCGCGGTGTAGGCCGGCGCCTTGGTATAAGGGCGAGGCTGGATGTCCGCCGCGAAAGCAGGAGCCGCCATTGCGGCCAGCGCGGCAGCGCCGAGCAAAATCTTTTTCATCTTCATTCCCCGTGACTAGCGTTCCGTCATCAAGCCAAACAACGTGACCTCAATTAGGTTGCTTTGCGGCAATGCCGGAGCACCTGACGGTGATCAACTGTGACGGCGCGGCAACAAAGCGCTTTAGTTCCCTCGCATATAAGGTTTTTTCCTGCGTTAACTGGCGGGTATCCCGCTTTGTTGATGTCGGAGATAACTAAGGCAAGGTTCAAGGGTCGCCAAAAAGTGATTGAATTCCGTTCATCTTTTCGAGCCGGAGGACCCTCCGCTAAGCCGGAGGATCCGCCGCTAGAGAGCGCCATTCGGGGTTTCCGGGATGCCCGATTTCAGGCTCCCGGAAGCCCGTCCCGGCTCAATAGCCGGCGACCTCGATCACCGCCTCGGCAAACGCCTGCGGCGCCTCCTGGGGCAGATTGTGCCCGATGCCCCCGGTGATCAGGCGGTGTGCATATCTGCCTGAGAACTTCTTGGCATAGGCGGCAGGATCGGGGTGCGGGGCGCCATTGGCATCGCCTTCGAGGGTGATTGATGGCACCTGGATTACCGGAAACGCGGCGAGCCGCTTCTCCAGATCGTCGTATTTCGCCTCGCCCTCGGCCAAG
This sequence comes from Bradyrhizobium sp. AUGA SZCCT0177, assembly GCF_018130125.1. NCBI lineage: Bacteria > Pseudomonadati > Pseudomonadota > Alphaproteobacteria > Hyphomicrobiales > Nitrobacteraceae > Bradyrhizobium > Bradyrhizobium sp. AUGA SZCCT0177. The sequence continues at coordinate 22,393 of NZ_JAFCMA010000059.1, forward strand.
CCGAGCCGCCAGCGATAATTATGGATCGTAATGGCGACCTGATCAGGATTGTCGAGGGAGGCCGCGCTGCGCTCGAAGGTCGCGTCGTCGAAATTCCACTTCGGCGAAGCCAGTTGCCAGATCAGCCGGGCAAAATCGCTGGTGTATTTCTCATAGCCGGCCCGGCCGCGCTCGGTGGTGAAATAATACTGGTACCACCACGAAAGCTCGGCCTTCGGCGGCAGCGGCGCCTTGTTGGCCTGCTGGCTGCCGATCAGATAGCCACTCACCGCGACGAGTGCCTTGACCCGCTGCGGCCAGATCGCCGCGACGATGTCGGCGGTCCGCGCGCCCCAGTCGAAGCCGGCGATGACCGCCTTCTCGATCCTGAGCGCATCCATCAGATCAATGACGTCGACGGCGAGCGCGCCCTGCTGGCCGTTGCGGAGCGTGTCGCTGGAGAGAAACCGCGTGCTGCCGTAGCCGCGCAGATGCGGGACGATCACCCGGAAGCCGGCCGAGGCCAGGATCGGCGCGACGTCGACGAAGGCGTGAATGTCGTAAGGCCAGCCGTGCAGGAGGATGACCGGGGGACCATCGGCGGGTCCTGCTTCGGCGTATCCGACATTGAGGAGGCCGGCATTGACCTGCTTGATGGCAGGAAACGACGTGTGCGTCCCAGGCTTGATCGCCGTCACCGGTTTGGCGTTACCGGACTGGGCGCCGGCCGGACCAGCAAGGGCGAACTGGGCGGCTGCCAGCGTCGTGGCCGCGGCGCCAAGAAAACGGCGGCGACCAAGGTTGATGGTGTCGGACATTTGGGTCTCCTTCGAGATGCGTCGAATACGATTTATTCGAACGCGATCTAATTAGCGTCATAAATCCTGATGTCAACCCTTCCGATTTAATCGTATCCGATATATATGCTCACCGGACGTCACGATCAGGTGTGTCCGGGAGCATCAGGATGAAACCGACCAAGTCTTCGAACCCAACATCGTCGAGCCCAACGTCTGCGGATCCCCGGCCATCGGATCCCAAGCTCGCCGACTTCCTGTGCTTTGCGGTCTATTCGGCCAACCTCGCCTTTGGCCGGGCCTACAAACCGCTTCTCGATGAACTCGGCCTCACCTACACGCAATACATTGCGATCGTGGCGTTGTGGGAAAACGACAATCAGACGGTTTCAAGTCTCGGCGAAAAGCTGTTTCTCGAATCCAACACGCTGACCCCGATCCTGAAGAAGCTCGAGACCATGGGTTATCTGCGCCGGCAGCGCGATGCCGCCGACGAACGCCAGGTGCTGGTCAGCCTGACCGAGGCCGGGCGCGGCCTCCGCGAAAAACTCGGAGGAAGGAATCTGGTGAAGGCTTCCGGGCTTTCACCGGAGGAATTCCCCAAGCTGCAGAAGGCGGTGGTCACGGTGCGCAACAACCTGATCAAATCAATGCAGGATAAGCCGACCGGCGCGTCGGCAAGCCCCTCTCCCGCGGCGGCAAAGCAACGCGCGTAACCTGAGCGCTGATCGCTACCGCGCCATCTTTTCCAGGTCGGGGAATGGCGCATAGACCGCACCGGCGCAGGGCTCACTGGCGTTTTCAATAATGCGGTCGAGCCGGCCATCGACGTAAAGTATCGCGCGTTCGCGCGGTTCGGCGTAATTGCCGTCGGAATCGCGCGGGCTGAAGCGCAGGCAACTGACGTAACGCAGCCGTCCCCCGACGACGCGTTGTATCGGCTCCGCCATCACGGCGTTACGCACGCCGACCGGATTGTTGAGATAGGTCTTCATGAACGAGACTATCTCGCCCTTGTAATTGTTGGGAAACGGCTGATTGGAGACGCCGCGGTCGTCGGTATAGGTGATGCTCCTGACCTCGTCGCTGCCCGCGCAGGCCGCGAGCACGATCGGCAGCAACACGGTCGCCGCAAATTTTGCTGATGTCCCCAAGCGTAAGTCTTCCACCTGCCCCCGAGGCTATCTCTTAGACCGGGCGGCGCCGAAATGGAATTCGCAACTCGGTTATCGCGCCCGGATTGGACCGCTGAAAACGGCGCCAACCCACGGCCATTGGGGAAGCAATGGCGCGTGGGCTGGCCTGATACCCGCCGGCGCGTCGGGGGCAATGGGATCGAACCGCGCCCGCGGATCAGTTATCAGCCGCGCTTGCCGTGCGGAACGTGCTTGATCACGACTTTCGGGGTGGTGTGCGTCTTCAGCAAGCCGATGTGCTTGTGGTGGCGATGATGGTGGCGATAATGCTTGTGGTGATGGCGGCCCATCCGCGCATTGGCATTGAAGAAATTCGCATTCGCCTGCTCCGCCCTGATCGGCGCGTGCATGGTCTTTCCGGGCGAACCGGCCAGTGCGGGTGCGGCGAGAACCGATACGGCAAGCAGCGCTGCGGAAATGGTCTTGAACATGGTTGTCTCCTCTTCCATGGATCGCAGGACTCTCCGGCCACGTGACCGACCCCTCGCTGATCATGCAGACGACGCTAGCGACCACGCGCTGAACCCGTCGTGAAGCGCGACGCCGGACTTCATTCATCTGCATGACATCTTCGTCATGTTCCCAGCGCAATACGGCCGCAGCGCAAAAATCACGGGAATGGCATTAAGCGTTTGGGAATGTTCCCAACCGCCAGGTGTTCAAATCAACGAGCTTCGGTATAGGATGGATGGCACCATCCTTTTCTACTGATTTTCTCGAAGTCGGGTTTCTTGATCTGTTCAACTGGAGAGACGCATGACCAAACTTGCTATTAGGCTTCTGACGCTGGCGATGTTGACGCTGGCGCTAACGGCGGCTCCCGTCGTCAGCGTGGTCTACGCCGCACCCGACAACGATCCGCCGCCGCCGGCGCAAAAGGCCAAGAAGAAGAAATCCAGCGAAGTGCGCCCGAGCACGCAGGAAGCCGCATTTGCAACCGGTTATCGCGCCGCCTATGCGGCGATCTACGATCGCCACGACTACGCCTCGGCGATCGAACAGTTGAAGGCGCTCGGCCGCGACGACAGCGCCGCGGTCGCCAATCTGATCGGCTACTCCTATCGCCAGCTCGGCGACTACAAGGTGTCGCAGATCTGGTACGAGCGCGCGCTCAAGGCCGATCCGACCCACGTCAAGACCTGGCAATATTACGGCCTGTGGCAGGTCGAACAGGGCAACCGCGAATCCGCGCAATACCATTTGAACAAGATCGCGGCGCTTGCCGGCACCTCGAGCGAGGAATACCGCTCGCTCGCCGCAGCGCTCGAAAAGCCGCCGGGAACCGGTCTGGTTTACTGAGCCGTCAACGGCCCTCGCTTCGTGGCGGGGGGCGCAAGAATACGAGCAAGCATACGAAAATGGATGGGTGCCGACGCGATCCGCCGCCGGCACCTTTCCTTTTTCTGCCAGGCACACGGAAATTGCGCTGCAGCCTGGCCGCTGGGGCCGGTTGCTTCGGATATTTATTAGCGAATCCTTAAGGATGATCTCTTTCCGCCAGCCGGGGCGGGATCGAAGAACCATTTCAACACCCATGCTCCCTAGGCTTTTCACCAAAATGACGCCGCCGCCCTATCGGACCAAGGCCCCGATGGGCTCCAGGCGGGTATCAGGGTTGGATGATGAGCACAGGCGATTACCCCGTGGCCGAAACGCCGGACGTTCTGCTGGCCGCGCTTGAGCGGGCGAACGACGCCGTGCTGATCCTGGATCGCGAGCTTCACGTCAGCTATTGCAACGCCGCGGCCGAGCTGATCTTCGGGCTCAACCGCGCAGCAGCGCTCGGCTGCCATGTCGGCGATCTCGGGCTCAAGGACCTGCAGCATCATCATGTCGCGACCCCGGCCTCGGACCAGGTGAGCCGCAACGACGTTCCACATGGACGCACCGCCGAGATCACGATCGCGCGCAAGGATGGCAGCCGGGTTCGTGTGGCGCTTTGGCTTTCGAACATCGAGATCGACGGTCAATGCCGCACCATCGCATTCGTGCGGGACATCACCAAGGAGGTCGCCCGGCGTGAAAGGCTGGCCCTGCTCTCGCTGGTCGCCGACCGGACCAGCCGCGCCGTCGTCGTCACCGATCGCAATCTGCGGGTCGTCTACACCAATGCCGCGTTTACGGGAATGTTCGGGTACTCGCTTGAAGAGGCGAAGGACCGGCAGGCAGGCGAACTGCTGGTGGGCCGCCATACCGACCGCAGGACGCTGGCCAGGCTGCGACGCTGGGTCGGCGAGGAAGCCGGCGGCGAAGAGGAAGTCCTCGCCTACGACAAGAACGGCGACGAAATCTGGGTTTCGGCCAACGTCAAGACGTTCCGTGACGGCCGCGGACGGTCCAACTACATGTTCGCCCTGCTGACCGACATCTCCGAGACCAAGCAGCTGCGTTCGCTGCAGCAGCTGATCATGAGCGCGCTGGCCGATGAAATGCCGATCGCCGACATCGCCGACCGGCTTTGCCGGCGCGTTGAAGAGATCGCGCCTGACGTCGTCTCCTCGCTGCTTCACATCGACGCCGGCGGACTGGTTCACCCGCTCGGCGGCCCCAGCCTTCCCGAGGACTATTCGCGGGCGCTGGACGGCGTCGCGATCGGTCCGAACATCGGCTCCTGCGGCTCCGCGGCCTATTTCGGCAAGCCGGTGCTGGCGGAGGACATCGACACCGACCCGCGCTGGCAGCCGTTCAAGACCCGCCCGCTCGAGGTTGGCCTGCGCGCCTGCTGGTCCACGCCGATCAAGGGCAAGGACGGGCGCGTGATCGGGACCTTCGCGTTCTATTACCGGGAATGTCGCGCGCCCAGCCGCTGGCATCAGCGGATCGTCGACGCCTGCGTCGATCTCGGCGGGCTCGCGATCGAGCGCAAGGAGGCCCGCGCCCAGATCGCGCGGCTCGCCTATTACGACATGCTGACCGGCCTGCCGAACCGCGCGCGCCTGCGCGATCTGATCCTTGAGGCGACCAACGCCTGCGCCGACGGAGGGCACGTTGCGCTGGCGTTTCTCGACATCGATAATTTCAAGGACGTCAACGATACGCTCGGACACTCGGCCGGCGACGAATTGCTGGTCGGATTTGCCCAGCGCCTGCGCGCGCAGATCCAGCCGGGCGACATGCTGGGGCGCCTCGGCGGCGACGAATTCGTGATCGTGCTGCCGAACCGCAACGCGGCCGAAGCCTCGCTGATGGCGTCGCGATTGACGGAGGCGCTGGTCAATCCGATTCAGATCGGCGCCAAGCAGGTCGCGATGTCCGCCAGCATCGGCATCAGCATGTATCCGGACAACGCCACCGATATCGATACGCTGATCCAGCAGGCCGATGCCGCCATGTACAAGGCCAAGCAGGCCGGCCGCTCCACGTTTCGTTTCTTCAGCGCCGACATGGACCGGCTGGCCGAACAGCGGCTGGCCCACAGCGCGGCGCTGCGGCGCGCGCTCGCAAACGACGTTCTGCAATTGCAGTATCAACCGCAGATCCGGACCAGCGACGGCGGCATTTACGGCGTCGAGGCGCTGGCGCGCTGGTATGATCCCGTGCTCGGCGAAGTCTCGCCTTCGAAGTTCATCCCGCTCGCCGAAGAGTGCGGACTGATCGAACAGATCGGCATGTGGTCGCTCCGCGAGGCCTGCCAACAAATGGCGGAGTGGCGTGCGGCCGGCGTGGATATCCCCTGCGTGTCGGTCAACCTGTCGCCGATCAATTTCCAGAATCCGAACCTGGCCGCAGCGGTCGCCGGGATTCTCGCAGACCATGACCTGCCGCCGGAAGTGCTGATGCTCGAGATCACCGAAGGCGTGATCATGAACGAGCGCTCGGTTGCGATCGAGACGATGCACGCGCTTCGTGACCTCGGGGTCGGCCTTTCGCTGGATGATTTCGGTATCGGCTATTCGAGCCTGAGCCGGCTGGCGCATCTGCCGATCCGCGAGCTGAAGATCGACCGCAGCTTCATGCACGACGTCGAGAGCGACCCCAGCGCGCTGGCGATCGTCACATCGGTGGTTCGCGTTGGCCAGAGCCTGCACCTCACCGTCGTCGCCGAAGGCGTCGAAAGCGACGGACAGCTGAATTTGCTGACCGAACTTGGATGCGACGTGGTGCAGGGATTTCTCTACGCCCGTGCGCTGTCGCCCGACGCGTTCGGCCGCTGGCTGCTCGACCATAGCGCCGCGCAGGCGAGCAGGATGCTGCGACGCGTCGGAAAATCGCTTGCCCGGCCGTCGGATGAGGCTTCGCCGCGCGTATCGTCGGGCCGGAATTCGTAAAGCCACGCGTCGTCCCGGCGTACGCCGGGACGACGGCAGTGTATGTTGTTGCACCATCATCCAAAACGCAGTTTCGCATTCTCGCCGCGCATCGCGCCCGAGCTTTGCCCAGAAATTCCTTACCCTCGAAATGAGAGGGCGCAGGGAAGACCGGGTGCGCGCTGCACCCGCGGTCTCGCGTGCGGTTTGCACAAAACAAAGTGCACACGAGCATACAGGGCAGCGGAGAACACCCGGCCTTCCCTGCGCAATGGCT